>JBKJSR010000357.1:0-11414 GCA_046594355.1 Bryobacter sp. | reverse complement strand
GGCAGGGGTGAGGAGCGGCCCCGAAAGGGGCAGTGTTGGTGGGATCTCGACAGCTTGAGGAAGCTCGCCGACCTTGACGCGAGGCTCAGCGACGATGATGGAATTGCCCGCCCATGCTGATGGCGGCCCAATTGGGACAGGAGACTGTGGGCAGGACACCGCTAGCCCCCGGAGCGATTTGTGGTGCCGAATGAGGGTGGCTCGTCTGCTAGTCAAGACCGGCTCCCTAGGTCGGCTTGGTATCGCGGACCGCATTTCAGCGGTGGTGGTACTAGCGGCCCCTTAGCCGATTGATATCGCGACGGTCTCGTTTGGACGGTTTGGCGGCCTCGCGCCCTCCATCCAGTTCCTGCATGGCTTTTCGCTCTTCGGCAGCCTTCTGCCGCTTCGCCCGGCTCGCTTCGGTTTCCCTATACATCGTTTGAGCTATCGCACCGGAACCGCGCGCGTCGTTTACGAGCAGAACTTCCAGCGCGAATTCGTTGCCGTCGTTTCGTACCAGCAGCATGTCGCCGATGCGCACCTCACGGGAAGACTTGGCGGTCTGGCCATTGCATTCAATGCGCCCCATGTCGCAGGACAGCCCGGCTAGGACGCGAGTTTTGAAAAAGCGCGCCGCCCAAAGCCACTTGTCTATTCGAACACGGTTCATGAGTTTATTATGCTACGTGGATAGAAAGATGGGCTGCGAGGAGAGAGGAGGAAGAAGACCCAAAGGGCGCCGGGGAGCTAAAGTTGCTTCAGGGGTCTTTCTGAGGTTAGTCTCGCTTTGGTGGGAGTTAAGGGCTCCCCGGCTTAATTCCAATACTAGTATACTCTTTTTGGAATTGCAAGAGAAATCTACAAAAAATAATAGATGTAGAACTATTCACTAACTTTTAGACTTTACCTCGACACCGGCTAATCCCTCTAAAACCTTGATAGTAGAACAGATATCTTCTTCTCCGTGTCCGGTGGCGATTGCAGCCTGAAACATCTGGCGGGTGAGAGCTGTAAGAGGAAGCGGCACTTCGAGCTCTGCGGCGGAATCAAGCATGAGGCCAATATCCTTGTGCATCCACTTTACGGAGAAGTTGGTGGAGAAGTCGCGACGGAAGACGTAGGGAGCCTTGAAGGAGATGAGGCCAGACTTGGCGGCGGAATTATCGAGGATATCGAGCATTAAGTCGGGGTCAACACCGGCCTTGGTGGACAGGACGAGACCTTCGTTGAAGGCATTGAGCAGATTGCTAAGCACGAGATTTTGGGTGAGTTTGGCGTGGAGGCCCAAACCGGGACCACCGCAGTAATAGAGTTTTTTGCCCATGGGCTCGAAGAAGTGCTTGACGCGTTCGAAGACGGCTTTATCGCCGCCGACCATGAAGGTGAGGTTGCCACTTTCGGCTCCGGGACGCGAACCAGTGCAGGGAGCGTCGAGGAAATGCACTCCTTTGGCTGCAAAGGCGGCGCTGAGCTTACGGGAAGAAGAGGGAGATACGGTTGAGGCATCGACAACCACAGACCCCGGCTTTGCACCAGCTAGCAGGCCATCTGTGCCGAGGCAAAGGTCTATGCTCATCTGTGAATCGCCGACGCAATAGAACATGCATTCGGCGTGAGCGGCCACTTCCGCAGGGGTGCTGCAGAGGGTGCCACCTTTCTCAGCGGCAAGCTTTTGCGCTTTGCCAGGAGAGTGGGACCAGAGGGCCACGTTGTGTCCTGCGTCCAGAAGATTGCGAGCCATGGGATAACCCATGAGGCCCAAACCGATAAAACCAAGATTCGCCATATTTCTCCGATTGTATTCCGGCGGGGAGGCAATCTGGGAATTTGTCTACGAAACAAGGGAGAGAAAATTTTTTTTGAGGAGGCGAAGCACCAGGAGGTCCGAAGGCAAAAAGCTGATCATCGAAACGGTGTTCGCCTCGCTTTCTTCGACGGCAATGAGCCTGCAGATCAATCCCCGGAGGTCGGCAATCGAGATGCCAAGCTGCTGGGCGGCCTCAGCTTCGGAGTATTGAGCTTTGTTGAAAACAGGCTGTTTGGACATGGGGCTAGCGTGATTGTAGGAAATTCGGGGCCGAAGACAGAACAGGAATCTACCTTAGTTGTGTTAGCTTTATCGCCTGAGCACCATTAGCGACCGAGGTAACGGGAATAGAGACTTCTGGCGACACCGACGTCCTGAGTACCCTTAATGATGGCGCGGCCGTCGGGGAAAATCGTGAGTTCGAATTGGGCGGAGGGTGAGAAGCGGAGGGCAAATTCGTTGCGCCGCAAGCTGCCGAGGCCGGTGAGTTGAGCTTCAAGAGCAGCGAGGTCGAGTTTGGCGTGCCGTTCGTGAATCTGGACAGCGTTGCGTCCGCAGAGGCTGATGGGAGCGCGGACGCGCCCATCGAGAGAATCGAAAATACGACGCTGGCAGCAAGGGCAATCGGGATCGACGGAGATGGCGATCTGGCGGGATTCAAAATTCCAGGTATCGAAAGTAGCGAGGCGAAGGGGAAGTGAAGCCGCACCGGTGGCAAGGAGTTTGGTGGCGAGGGCAGTTTGCCAGGAGGCGATCAGGCTGGTGATGGTGTTGAGGACACCGGCGGTTTCGCAGGTGGGCTGAGCACCGGACGGCGGCTCGGGATAGAGGCAACGCAGGCAAGGGCCGATTGCGGGCAGAATCGGGAAGGCGAGGCCGTAGCTGCCGACGGCAGCGCCATAGATCCAAGGGATTCCGCGTTCGATCGAGAAATCGTTGATGAGGTAGCGGGTTTCAAAGTTGTCGGTGGCATCGAGGATGAGGTCGACGCTCTCGAGGAGGTCTTCGATGTTGGATGCGTTGAGATCGACGGCGAGGGCTTCGACGGCGATTTCGCTATTGAAGAGGGCGATTTTGGCGGCGGCGGCGGCGGCTTTGGGGCTTTGTTCGCGGGCATGCTGTTCGTCAAAAAGCCATTGCCGCTGGAGGTTGGACCACTCGACGACATCACGGTCGAGGATTTTGAGGTGTCCAACACCGGCCCGGGCGAGAGCGCCGGACTGGAAGGTGCCGAGAGCACCGCACCCAATAATCGCAACCTTAGATGCGGCTAGGCGCGCCTGGCCTTCAGCGCCAAGTGGCGCGAAGCGGATTTGCCGCGAGTAGCGGTCTGGCTGCAACACTTAGCTCATGTTAACAATCCCCATGTTTGTGGTTGCTAAGATACCCAAAGGTGGCATTGCGAAAGCAGCGAGACGTGTTGGGCCTTTTGCCCTGCCTCGCCCTATTGGCGGTTGTGGCTTTCGCGCAACCCTATGAGGGGCGCAGAATTTCGTCGATTCGATTCTTACCGGAGCAGCAGGCGATTCCCGACGCGGAATTGCGGCAACTCCTTTCCCTTAAGGTAGGAGACCGCTTTGAAGGGATTCAGATCCGTAAGGCGATGGCCGCGCTCTACCGTACAGGCAGATACGCGAACCTTGCGGTGGATGCAAAGAGCGAAGGGGAAGATGTAGCGCTCACCTTTCTGACCGAGAATAACGAATTCACGGGAAGCGTGGATGTTGCGGGAACGCCGGGAGCGCTGGTGAAAGGGGCGCTGATCAGTGCGGCTAAGCTGCCGCTCGGCTCCTTATTCGATGCAAGCCTGCTGAACCAATCCGTACAGGCGATCGAAACAGATTTACGGCTGGAAGGCTTTTATGAGAGTAAGGTGCGCTATGAACTGAACCGGGATTTGGAACACCGCCAGGTCAATATCCGCTTCTTTGTCGATGCCGGGGACAGGGCTCGATTTGCGCGCCCGCTGTTTCGGGGAAACATGCTGCTGACCGAGGACCAACTGATCCGCTCTACTCACTGGAGAAAATTCGCTTTTCAGCGCGGATGGCGTTATTTCAGCGACCAGAAAGTACAAAGCGGCATTCGCAATATTCTGCAAAGCTACCGTAAAAGAAATCTGCTGATGGCTAAAGCGCAGCTCGAGAGAATCGATTACGACAAAACGTCGAAGGTCGCCATTCCAAGCTTGCGCATCGATGCCGGGCCAACCGTGGATGTACGGACCATTGGAGCAAAAGTGCCAAAGAGCGCGCTCCGCAAACTGGTACCGATCTATCAGGAACAAAGCATCGACAAGGATTTGCTGGTGGAAGGCAATCGCAACCTGACCGGTTACTTGAGAGGCAAGGGCTATTTTGACGCGAAGGTGAGCTACTCGGTAGAACAGGATGCCCAGCCAGTCGATGAAATCGATTTAAAGAAAGACACTTTTGTCGATTACACCATCGAACGCGGGACGCACTACAAAGTAGCTGAACTGATCGTGAAGGGGAATAGCTATTTCGACAAGGCGACATTGTTCGAGCGTATGGCGGTAAAGGCGGCAACCACACTCCGGTACCGGCAGGGACGCTATGGCGACGACTTGCTTGCGGCGGACAAGAATGCGATCGAGGAACTTTACCGGGCGAACGGATTTCTTGGCGTAAAGGTTGTGACAGCGGTGATTCGCGAGAAGCAAGGCCAGGAGGGTAAGGTTGCCGTAACTGTGGAGATACAGGAAGGTCCGCAAACGAAGATCGAAGGAGTGCGCCTCGATGGGATTGCCGACAGTGACAGGGAAGTGATTCAGGGCTACATGAGCGCGACCACAGGGCAACCATATTCCACAATCACGATCAACAGCGATCGCGAAAGAATCTTGAATCTGCTGTATCAGACGGGATTCTCGGAGGCGACACTTGAGGTGAAGGTCGAGCGGGGCACGGGGCCGGATCTGGTGCAACTGGTCTATGACATCCGGGGTGGGACACAGCACTTTGTGCGGGATGTAGTGGTGAGTGGATTGAAGAATACGAATCCAGCGCTGGTTGAAAAAAGGATCAAGCTAAAGCCCGGCGATCCACTGAACAATACGGAGGTTTATGCCTCGCAGCGCAGGCTGTACGACTTGGGAATCTTTGCGCGGGTGGACACGGCGCAACAGAATCCGGAGGGCCTGGAGATTTCGAAAATCGTGCTCTTCAATCTGGAAGAGGCATCGAAGCTCAGCTTCAATGGTGGTCTGGGTGCCGAAATCGCCCGTATTGGCGGGGACGTGACCAGCTTCGATTCGCCGGCCGGAGGAGCGGGATTTTCACCTCGCATCAGCCTTGGCGTAAACCGGAGCAATTTTCTCGGGCTGGGGCACACGATCGGAGCGCAGACGCGCTTGTCGAATATCCAGCGCCGGGTGCTATTGACCTACCTCGCGCCTCAATTCCGCGACAACGACCGCTACAATCTGATCGCGACAGGGCTATACGACGATGCGCGCAATGTGAGAACTTTCAACTCTCGTAGACTGGAAGGCAGCTTGCAGTTGGGCCAGCGGCTGAGCCTGGCAAATTCCATGCAGTACCGCTTCACGTATCGGCTGGTGAAAATCGACGAGGGGACGATCAAGGTTGATCCGGCGCTCATCCCCCTGCTCTCGCAACCCGTGCGCGTGGGTAGCATCTCATCGACCTTCATCCAGGACCGGCGGGACGATCCTGTCGATGCGCACCGGGGCCGCTTTACGACCGCCGACTTGGGATTGGCAAGCAAAGCGTTTGGATCCTCCGCGAGTTTCTTGCGGCTGATCACAAGGAATTCCACATATCACCGGATCCGTAAGGACATGGTGTTTGCCCGCAGCACCAACCTCGGAATTCTTGCCCCTTACATGAGCGCCGGTTTGACTTCGCAAACGAATGTTCCGCTTCCGGAACGATTCTTTGGTGGCGGAGCATATTCGCATCGTGGCTTCCCGGAAAACCAAGCCGGGCCACGCGATCTGAAGACTGGCTTTCCACTAGGCGGCAAAGCTCTACTGATCAACAATCTGGAGTTGCGATTCCCGCTGATTGGCGACAATCTGGGAGGTGTATTCTTTCACGATGCCGGTAACGTTTATAGCGACCTGAGGCGGGTGCGCTTTAACTGGAGCCAGAAGGGGATCACGGACTTCGACTACATGGTACACGCCGTGGGATTTGGCATACGCTACCGGACTCCGATCGGGCCGGTGCGCATCGATCTCGCATTTACGCCAAACTCGCCGCGCTTCAACGGCTTTGAGGGCAGCCGTCAAGACTTGCTGTTTGGACGCGGGCGGACGGCGGAATTGAGAGTGAACCAGTTTCAATTTCATATCTCTCTGGGACAGGCGTTCTGATGCAAAAGAGGCTTCTCATTGCTTTGATTGCAGGCGCGCTGGGTGCCGAAGTAATAGACCGAATCGCTGTGAGCGTGGGCGGGGAGATTATTACAGAGCAACAAGTTCTGCTGTTTCTGCGAACGGCTGCTTTGCTCAACGGCCAGAAGGCAATAGAAACTCCAGCGGAGCAGAAGAGGACCGCGCAGAAGATGATTGAGCTTGCGCTGATCCGGATCGAAATGCAGACCAACCGCTATCCGCTGCCGACCGAACAACAGATTGCCGACGCGCTGGCGGCGGTCAAGCGGCAACGTTTTGGCGGCAATGAAGCGGAGTATCAGGCCGAGCTGAAAAAGAATCAAATTGGCGAGAGCGATCTCAAGGATTCGTTGCAGTGGCAACTGGCGATTCTATCTTTCATCGAATTCCGTTTTCGTCCCGGTGTGCAAATCCTCGAGGAAGAGATTCGCGATTACTATCAGTACGACTACGCTAAGGAATTTGCGGGAAGAACCAAGAGCACATACAATCAGGCGCGCGGGGAGATCCTGGAATTACTAACTCAGCAAAGGATCGACAATCTGCTGGACCGGTGGTTGAATCAAACTGAGGCGTCGACCAAAGTGAGATGGTTGGGAAGTAACAAATGAAGCGCCGCTACAAGGTTATGCTCGCGCTCGGATGCGTGTTTGGGGTCGGCTTATGGTGGTTTGTGCAGTCGGGCTGGACGAACCGTTACGTTCTGGAGCGGGCCATTGCGGAAATAGAAAAGAGCCTCGGTGCCAAGCTCTCGATCCAAAAGCTGCGCATCGACATTTGGAATGGAAGGGCAATTGCGGAAGGGGTGGTTCTGCGCGGAAAAGAGGGCGCTGGAGAGCCTGCCCTTTTTGAGGCGCGGGAAATGCAAATCGAAGCCGGGTTCGCGAGTTTCGACAGCTCGCGGGTGGATTTGCGGGGACTCGTTCTGAAGGAACCAAAGTTTCATCTGGTGACTTATCCCGACGGCACGACAAATATTCCCGGGCCGAAAATCAAGAGCACGGAGCGGAGTGTGCTGGAGAGTGTAATCGACTGGCGGCTGGGTCGGCTCGAGGTGGAAAAAGGCGATTTTCAATGGAATGAGCAACGAACTCCCTTTGAATTTCAGGCACGAGGTTTCGTGGCCCGAATGGACTATCTGCCGGCATCGCGCAGTTACAAAGGCAAGGTGGATTCGACGGCGATTCGTTACCGGCAGGGAAGCTACCCGGCATTCGAAGGCAATTCCAGCCTGGAGTTCAGGATTGGACGCGACCAGATTCATATCGACAAGCTGAGTTACCGCTCAGTGGAAGGGAGTGATCTGTCGGCACGCGGAACGCTGCGGAACGTCGACGGGAGGGAAAACCCTTTTCGAGCCGATTTGGATGTGGAGGGAGTAATCGCAGTCAAGCAGGTGCATCCATTTTTGAAGGGGCCGATTGAGCCCAGCGGCATGTTGAATTACTCTGGCAAACTTTATTTTGAAGCAGGCAGGGGCTTGGAGTTACACGGAGAGGCCAGAGGCCGCGACTTATACTATCGCGACGAATCGGCGCGGCTGGGTCCGATTTCCGCAAAGGCGAAAGTGGATCTTCTACCAGCGCGCATCACGCTGAGCGGCGTGCGGGCGGAAGGATTTGGCGGGAGCATCGACGGCGGCTTCTTGTGGGATCAACAGGAAGGCTGGAGCCTCGACGGAACATTGTCGAAAGTGGAGTTGGCGACGGTGCTGCGGCAGTTGAATCTGAAGGGCGTGCCGTGGAACGGGAAAATCGCGGGGCCCATTGAAGCGAAGGGTGGCAAGGCACCCATCGTGATCGAGGCAGATCTCGAAATCGAATCGACAAGCGGGCCAAGTGCCTTGAATGGGCTGCTGGCGTTGAGTTATAAGGAGTCGGGCAACCAGTTACTGGCAAGGAATAGTTTTTTGACATTGCCGCATTCCAGGCTAAACTTTGCCGGAGATTTGGCTAAAGGCCTTGCGTTTGAATTCCGCTCGACCGAGTTTCGCGAACTGCTACCCGTGTTGCGCCTGGCGGGTTGGACGGACGAGCAGTTGCCCGTAGAATTGCGGCAGGGCAGCGCCGAACTGCGGGGAACTGTACGAGGGACGGTGAGGAATCCGCACTTGAGAGGGAACCTGACTGCCCGTGGCCTTTGGATCGAGGGTCGTGAGATCGCGGAAGTGAAGGCAAATCTGGATTACAGCGCAGATCTGGCGACGTTGGATGATGTCGAGCTGGAATTGCGGGGTTTGCGGCTGAAGGGGAACCTGAAGGCGGTTCTTGAAGGTGGCAAGCTGATCGCCGGAAGCTTGCTGAGCGGCAAGATGGAAGCGCAGATTGAAGATTTCGCGAATTTAATGCAAGAAGCCGGGCTGAAAGAAGAACTGAGGGGAACAGCGCAGGTTAGTCTGACGCTGCGAGGTACATGGGGAGAACCGGCAATCGAGGGAATGCTTCGCTCGAGCGGGATGGAAGTGCGAAAGTTCCGGTTTGAGCAGATATCGGCGGCGTTCTCGGCGTCGCGTCGGGAGCTCAAAATACCGGTGTGGGAAGCCCGCTTTGGGATGCAGCCCGTGAAGGGATTGTTGAATCTGAAAGCTGCGGGCGACGACTGGAAGAACGGTAGCGGGAATGCAGTGTTGAAAGTGGAGGCGCTGCCACTGATGTCTATTCCGCAGTACCGCGAACAAGGTATCGACGTGAATGCGCAAGTGACCGCCGACACACAGCTCGACTTCATCTGGTCGCCGGAAGGAGTTGCGCCTTCAAAAATCGACGGGCGTCTGGTGCTGGCGAACATCACCCGTTTCGGCAGGCCAGTTGGGCAACTGGAATTGACTTCCAGAACAACGGGCCAGCGGGCTGCGCTGACAGCGACCGGAAATATTCGGCAGTTGCCCGTTAAAGGCGACGCGACAATCCAATTGGGCACACGGCTCGAAACTGAGTTGCGGCTGCAATTGCCGCGTCTGGATTTTCCTACAATCGCTCAGCTTTTCAGCCCGGAACTACTACCAAGCCCGCTGCCTTATGAAGGAGGCGCGGAGGCGAGTTTATACTTCAAAGGGCCGTTGCTCGATCCGCAAGGCTGGGATGGAATGCTGACCATTCCGCAATTGCAACTGGCACCGAACAAGGAGTATGTGAGGGAGACGCTACCGGCTGTGGCGGATTTCGTATTGCGGAATGAAGGGCCGATTGTTGTCGAGTTTCGCCGGGGTCAGGTGGGGGTGCGCGACGCACGCTTTGTTGCAAAGGATACGAACCTCACGGTTTCGGTTTTGTACCGAACAGATACCAAGGGGCTTAGCGGGCAGGCCAAGGGAACCCTCAACCTGGCCGTGCTTTCGACGCTTAAACCCGACCTGATTGCCTCCGGCGCAGCCGCTCTCGATGCCAGCATCCAGGGGACTTCGGCGGACCCGCAGTTGGATGGAAGGATATCGTTTCAGAACGCTTCGTTTTATCTGCGGGATGTGATCACGGGGCTGGATCGAGTGAACGGGACGATCCTGTTTGACAAGAACAGGGCCACAATCGATACGCTCAAAGCGCAAACGGGCGGCGGAGAATTGCAGTTGAGCGGCTTTATCGGCTTTGGCAAATTGCTGAGCTATCGGCTGCAGGCGCAAGCGACGCAGGTACGAATCCGCTATCCGGAAGGTGTATCGACGAGCGCGAATGCGAGTCTGGCGATCACGGGAACCACGGCGCAAAGCATTCTGACGGGCAACATCTCAATCCTGCGCAGCAGCATAGGGCAAATCGACGCGGCGCAATTGATCGTGGCCGGAACTTCGGCTAGCGTGCCCATACAGAATGAATTCCTGCGCAACCTGCAATTCGACGTCACCATAGAAGCGGCACAGAACGCGGAGTTTTCGACCGCCTTCACCAAGGACGTGCGGGGCGAAGTGGCACTGCGCCTGCGCGGCAGCCCGCAGCGGCCCGTGCTGCTTGGACGTATTGCCGTAACGCAAGGCGAAATCGACTTCTTTGGAACGCGCTACCAGATCAGCAGGGGTGAAGTGAACTTTACGAACCCGTTGCGCATTGAACCGGTGATCGCGCTCGACCTCGAAACGAGGGCGCGCGGCGTAGTGATCACGATGAACTTTACGGGACCGGCGAGCAAGTTGAACATGAGCTACCGCAGCGACCCTCCGCTTCAATCGAGCGAGATTCTGGCATTGCTGACGGTAGGACGAAATCCAGGCGCAACGAGTTCGGTTGCGCAAACGCCGGTGGGGCAATCGCAAGGGATGTTTGGTAATGATTCGAGTGTGATCCTCGGTGCTGCGGTGACGGCGGGAATTAATGGCCGGCTGCAAAGATTCTTTGGGATTTCGCGGGTCCGGATCGACCCGCAACTTACCGGAATCGACAATGTGCCGCAAGCGAGACTATCGCTGGAACAGCAAGTGAGCCGCGATGTGACTTTGACCTACATCACGAATCTGAACCGCACTCAGCAGCAGATCGTGCGCATCGACTGGGATATTTCGAAAACGTGGAGCGTGGTGGCGATACGGGAAGAGAATGGCACTTTTGGTATGGATATGTTTTTCCGCAAGCGGCTGAAATAAGATCACCGGCCCCGGATTTTTCGAAGGCGATCCTCCGGGTGGTTGCGTATTCCATGACGGATGCAGCTTTGAGTAGAGGTGCATCCGTCACGAGATTTCGACTGTTATTTGTCCTGATCCTTCTTGCCGACCAGCGGTTTGTTTTTCTCGCGCCAGTCTTTCAGACCACAGGATGCGGCTACTTTATAACCAGCTTTGGTGAGCATGTCCGCGGCACGCGCGGCTCGGCCTCCGCCGTTTCAAGCGGTGATGATCGTCCTGTTTTTAGGGACTTCCTTCATCCGCTTTTCCAGTTCGCCAAGAGGAATATTTACGTAGCCCTTGAGGGAACCGAGATCTTCGATTTCCTTAGGCTCGCGGACGTCGAGAAAGAACATGTTCTTATCGTTTTTGAGGAGTTGCGCGAGGTCTTCGGCATCCGTAATTTTTCTCACTTCCGACTGCTTGGGAGCATCTTGAGAAAAAGCAAGGACGGCGGCGGCCAGCGCTAGTGTGAGCCGCTTCATACTTTGAGTGTACCTAACAGATATGGCGCGGCCCTTGGAATTCGACCGGTGTGAAGCAGTGCAAACAGCAGGGTGGCGCAGTATGTTTGTTCGACAAGCAGTTCAACGTAAAGGTGAAGAGCCTGTGCTTTGTGACGCAGAAACTGAGACCGAAGATTGCTGAAG
>JBKJSR010000475.1:0-3553 GCA_046594355.1 Bryobacter sp. | reverse complement strand
TCGCGGCAAGAGCGTTGTAGCCACGATTGATATCAAAGGGGATGAGGACATTGCCCAAGTCGAAGATTAGGGAACGAATCACAGCTCTCATTATGCCCGTAAACATGGCGGGTAGCTTCTGTCCGTAAGCGCTCGCTACTTTGTCCCAAACTGCCTCGCTTTTACGCTTATATAAGTGGAGGGGCGTGATTCACGCTCTGCATTATTTCCTCCACTGGTCCAGGGGCGGCGTTGCAAGGGACGAGGCAACGGCGTTCCCTGGATTCAGGTTTTCCTTCCTCCTTGGCATCGCGATCCCTTCGCACATCCCGAGAGTGCGATCCTAGTGATTTACGATGACCCCATTTCTCGATGTCGAACGGCGCGGCCGCCTGCTCGAAATCATTCTTAACCGACCCGATAAGCGCAATGCCCTGAATCGCGATATGTGCGATGGAATCGTGAGCCTTTGCGAGGAGGCCGAAACGGACTCAGCCATCGGGGCCATCTATTGGCGAGGCATTGGGTCCGCGTTTTGTTCGGGCATGGATCTGGATGAAGCAACGGGAGTGAATGCGGACGAGGACACCGCGATTCATGCGAGATTGTTTTCACTCGGTGCAAGATTGAGGAAGCCGATCGTATGCGCCGTTCAGGGTCCGGCATTGGCGGGTGGTTTGGGGCTGGTCGCGAATGCCCACGTTGCGATTGCGGCCCATGGGGCATCGTTTGGATTGACCGAGATCCGGATCGGGATGTGGCCCTTTGCGATTTATCGTGCCCTTGAACTTGCGCTGGGGGCCAGGCGAACTTTGGAGCTGACGTTGTCGAGCAAAATCTTCAATACTCCTGAAGCGCTGGCGTGGGGATTGGTGCAGGAGGTTGTGCCTCCTTTCGAACTGGAGGAGCGGGGTGAAGCGATTGCGCTGGCGCTGGCGAATGCCTCGCCGGAAACGGTGGTGCGCGGGATGGGCTTTGTGAATGAGAGCCGCGGTTTGAGCAATGAGGCGGCGATGGAATTGGCATTGAGAGTACGCGCCGAGAACTTCCGCAGCCCCGATTTTGAAGAGGGTGTGAAGGCGTTTCGCGAGAAGCGTGCGCCACGCTGGCCGTCGAACCCGTAGGCGACGATGCTAGATTACATTAGCCCCGCGACCCTGGTGGAGTGGGTGGAAAACACGGCACCATTCCTCTTTCACGATTCGAATCCCTTACCCGTTGCCCGTCTGATTACTCTCAAGTTTGATGAGATCTTGCGGTCGGTGAAGCAGGGATATGTCTGGCCCGAGAGTCCGGATGAATACATCGAAGATTATTTTGCGCTGTGTCTTGCGGCGCATCACGGCACGGTGGCGACCTTTATTCCGACCGATGTCGATTCGAAGATACGCGGGCTTTTGTGGCGGGATAACAAGAATCCGGAATCGCAGCGGCGCATGTTTGAATTTGCGCTGGGCGCGATGCATTGGCCGCTTGAAATGGTATCGCGGCGTTACACGCAGTTGGCGGGGCTGGGGCCTGTTTCAGGCCACAACGGCGAGCAGCTTAGCGTATTGATGGGGGCGCTGCATGCGTTTCTGAAAAACGGAGACGCCGAGTATGCCGAGCGGGCGCGGACAGCGGTGGATGAAGAGTTGCGGCGCGAAGCGATTGAATTTACGACGGCGATCGAGACGCGGGGAGGGGAACTCGATGCACTGCGGATTGTCGCCTCGATCACGCACAATGTCGGAGATGTCGATCAGGGGCTTTCCTATTGGTCCAAGCATGAAATGTTCGACGCGGCGCGGCGCGATTTTGGCAGGTTGGCGCATGAAAACACAAAGCCTTATGGCGGGGTGTTTGCAAAGGCCGCTTCGGTTTACAAGAAGGTGATGTCGCCGGAAGGGCATCGGCACTATCCGCTGCGCTCGATCAAGGGCTTGCGGCAAAGCCCCGATTTGCTGTTGCCGCTTGGGCCTTTTCTCGATGAGTGGGGCGCGATTGTGGCGCGGCATCCGGAGGTGGACGACGATACAAAGTCCGAGACCCTGGCCGCGATCATCACTGGATCGCGCAAGATCGCCGGGCAGCGCGGGTATTTTCGAGCCATACGCGGAATGGTGGATGCGCTGGGGCAGACGAAGGTTCAGAGCCTGCTGAAGAGGCAGACGAATTCGGTGCGCAAGGATTTTGAGGATGCGGAGTTGCGCAAGTCTGCGGCTGTGTCGAGGGAGAGTTTTGAATCGAGTATGCGTAAGGCGTTTCTTGCGGCCATGCGCTAAGAGCTAGCGATAGGCGGGGATGCCGGTGACTGCTTCGCCGATGACGAGGGTGTGGATGTGGTCTGTCCCTTCGTAGGTTTTGACGCTTTCGAGATTGGCCATGTGGCGCATGACCGGGTAGTCGTCCATGATGCCGTTGGCCCCGAGAAGATCGCGGCTGGTGCGGGCGCAATCGAGGGCAATTGCGACGTTGTTGCGCTTGAGCATGGAGACGTGTTCGGGCTTGAGGCGGCCCGAATCCTTGAGGCGGCCGCAATGCAGGGCGAGGAGTTGGGCCATGCTGATGCCGGTGATCATGTTGGCGAGTTTCAATTGTACGAGCTGGTGGGAAGCGATGGGCTTGTTGTCGAACTGGCGGCGGGCGATGCAGTATTGGCGGGCGGTTTCGTAGCAATCGATGGCTGCGCCAATGACGCCCCAACCGATTCCGTAGCGGGCCTGGGTGAGGCACTGCAGGGCGGCCTTGATGCCTTTGGCGGCAGGGAGAACGTGGGTTGAGGGGATGCGGCAATCGGAAAAGGCGAGGCTGGAAGTGACGGAGGCGCGCATGGAGAGCTTGCCGTGGAGGTCTGAGGTGGAAAAGCCGGGCATGCCTTTTTCAACGAGAAAGCCTTGAACCCCTTGGGGAGTGCGCGCCCAGACGACGCTGACATCGGCAATGCCGCCGTTGGTGATCCAGGTTTTTTCGCCATTGAGGATATAGGTGTCGCCGTCGGGTTCGGCGCGGGTGAGCATGCCGGCTGGGTTTGAGCCGAAGTCCGGTTCGGTGAGTCCAAAGGCACCGATGAGTTCGCCGCTAGCGAGGCGGGGGAGCCAGCGTTGCTTCTGTTCTTCGCTGCCGAAGGTGTGGATGGGGTACATGACAAGTGCGCCCTGAACGCTGGCAAAGCTGCGGATGCCGGAATCGCAGCGTTCGAGTTCCTGCATGATCAAGCCGTAGGCGACGTTGGACATTCCGGCGCAACCGTAGCCTTCGAGGTTGGCACCAAGGAAGCCCATTGCACCGAAGGCGGGGACGAGTTCGAGCGGAAAGGTTCCGGTGTTATAGGCGTTGCGCACAAGCGGCAGGATTTCGGCTGTGGCGAAGCGGCGGGCGCTCTGGCGGACAAGTTTTTCTTCGTCGCTCAACTGGGAGTCGAGATCGAGGTAATCGACGGTCTGGTGTGGAGCGCTCATGCTTCCCTTATTTTAGACCTGAGGGCTAAGTAAATCAGTGTGCGAGGAAATGAGCGGAAATTGCACTACCCTCATGCACAGTGATTTTCAAGCTTTTCATTTTTGTGAGCATGAACTGCGCCTGTTGTCTGTTT
>JBKJSR010000368.1:0-2507 GCA_046594355.1 Bryobacter sp. | reverse complement strand
TGGATTATTACGACCTCGCTGCAAACCACGCCACTCTCCCCGCTGCCCTTGAGGGATCGAAGGCCCGCTTCCTCGTCATCAGCTTCACCTCGGATTGGCTCTACCCCAGCTACCAGTCGCTTGAAATCGTCAGCGCACTTCGCGCCCGTAACAAAGACGTTGCCTATGTCCAGCTCGAATCCAACTACGGCCACGATGCTTTCCTGGTTGAAGTGGACGAGCAGTCTGTCCTTGTCTCCGGTTTTCTCGATACCACCATGCGCATGGAACGCCGCGAACCCCGATCCCAAGCCTCCGATCGGGATGTCTTTACCCGCAAGGACTTCTCAGTCATCACGAACTGGATCGCTCCCAACTCCCGTGTTCTCGATCTTGGCTGTGGCGACGGCACTCTGATCGCCTGGCTCGGCGAAAACAAATCTTGCGATGCCCGTGGAGTCGAAATTGATCGCGACCTCGTCCGCCGCGCCATCTCCCGGGGCGCATCCGCCTATCAGGGCGATATTGAAAGCGGCCTCAAGGATTACGCAACGGAAGCCTTTGACTATGTCATCCTTTCCCAGACCCTCCAGCAGGCCCGCCAACCTCTTGACCTGCTGCGCGAAATTCTCCGTGTCGGCAAGCACATCATCGTCGGTTTCCCCAACTTCAGCCACTGGTCCGTCCGCTGGGCTCATCTCATCAGCGGTCGCTCTCCTCAAAACGAACTCTTCCCTTTTGAATGGTACGAGTCCCCAAATATCCATTTCGTAACTGTCAAAGATTTTGAAATGCTCGCCAAACGCGAAGGCTGGAAGATCGAAAAGCGCGCCTTTCTCGCCGGCGACAGCGAAGTCACCACTCTCCCCAACCTCACTGCCGAAGTTGCCGTTTACCTATTGCAGCGTTAATCCCATAGCATTTGCATCAAACATCCAAATGTATTAACATATCAACAATTGCTGTTCGGGGCGCTTGAAATCCTCGTCGTCGCCTATTGAGTCCAATTCGGCAAATATCACAATTTCCAGCAAGGAAAAAGGTAAACGGATGTCACTCTCTCTCCGATCCGCCGCTACTGCGGCGCTGCTTTGTTTTTTCTCTTCCCTCCTGCCTGCCCAGGTTCTCAATGGGCGTCTCGAAATTGTTGTTCAAGACTCCTCCGGTGCTGCTGTCGCCGGGGCAAAAGTCTCCCTGCGCGACTTGCGCAAGAAATCAAACTTCGGTGCTCCCATCGTTTCCGATACAGCGGGCATCGCCCTCTTTATTTCAGTTTCCCCCAGCGAATATGAAATCAGCGTCGAGGCCAGTGGCTTCCGCAAGTCGGTCGTCTCGGGCGTGGAACTGAATGCGTCTCAAACCATCCGTCAGGTGATCGGCCTCGAGATCGGTGCCGTCACGGAATCCATCTCCGTAGAAGCGAATGCCGTCAATGTTAACGTCTCCGATGCCACCATCGCCCGCACCGTCAACATGAGAAGCATTGATACGCTTCCGCAACTCGGCCGCAATCCTCTCTCTCTCGTCGCCTTCGTTCCCGGCGCTTCGACAGACACAGGCGACACTAGCTTTACCCGCATCAACGGTGCCCGCCAGGGTTCCAATAACACGCGCCTCGACGGTATCGATGCTAACGATGCAGTTGTTCCGCGCCTTGGCCTCAGCCTCACTAGTGTCAATACAGATTCTCTCGAAGAAGTCCGCATCATTACCAACGGCGGTAAGGCGGAATACGGCCGCAACGCCGGCGGTCAGGTCGAAATGGTAACCCGTTCCGGTGGCAACCAGTACCACGGCAGCGCTTTCAATTTCCTGCGCAACACGATTTTCAACGCCAACCCCTTTTTCAATAACGCGAGCGGCACCAAGCGGCCCGTCTTCATCCAGAACATCTTTGGCGGCCAACTCGGTGGTCCGATCTTGAGGGACAAGCTCTTCTTCTTCGGAAATTTCCAGGGCCGTCGTACCACCCAGGGTGTCGTTCGCAACCGCACCGTGCTCACTGCCTCGGCCAAGCAAGGCATCTACACCTGGGCCGGTGGCAATTTCAATATTGGGGCCAACGACCCCAACGGCCGAGGCATCGATCCCAAGATGAGAGAACTCATGGCGATGATGCCCAATCCCAACAATAACGACGTTGGCGACGGTTTCAACACCGGTGGCTTCCGCTTCAACGTCTCTGCTCCTTCTCTCGAATATCAGGGAACAGGCAAGATCGACTACGCGATTAAGTCCACTCACCGCGTCTTCTTTCGCTACAGTCGTCAGTTCAACGAATCGATCGACACACTGAACAACGCCGAACAGCGCTATCCCGGCCTGCCCGACGGAGCACAGGGTGGCACGCGCATAGGTTGGGCGGCAGGTTCAGACTGGGTCATCTCCCCCACGCTCGTCAACGAATTCCGCATCGGCCGCCAAAGCGCTACGGTGGACTTCATTCGCCCCTACCGTACAAGTGGCGTTGCCGTGCTCTCCAATCTCTACAGCGACCCCATCAACAATGCGCTGGCACAAGGCCGCAA
>JBKJSR010000209.1:0-5748 GCA_046594355.1 Bryobacter sp. | reverse complement strand
GAGTAATAGACAATACGGTCGCCCACGGCGGTAAAAACAGAGCTACTCGACCACAGCGCAACCGGAGCATCCATTTCGGATTGCGGATGGACCGAGCGTAGAGACTTACCTGTTTTGTCGAATTGACGGAATACGGCCGCATCCGGTTTGAGAGTTTCCGCCATCGACTTGCGGGGCGCTTCACCCTCGGCGCGCGGTTTGTGCTCTCTCCCTTGTGTCCAAAGGGTTCCATCGGAAGCGAAAGCCACGCGAAACACGGTATAGGACGAAGTCCGAACGACTTTCGTCTCGCTACCGTCTGGCGGCATCAAGGCTACGAAATTACTGTGTCTTCCCTCGGCATCGCTGATGCTTCCGCAAAGCGCCAAGTAGCCATCTCTGGAACGCGTAAAGCTTCGAACGGAAAAGTATGTGGCTCCGGGAACCGTGAATTGCATGGCCGAGACTTTTCGGCCGTTCCGGTCAAAAATTCTAATACCAATTTGTGAGCCGACATTGTTGTCAAGGACTACGAGGCTTCCGTCGATCCATTTAGGAATAGGTTTATTCGAGAGATTCTCGCCAATTATGACCTCGCTGTCTAGTTCGAGCGTGCGGCTTTGAGCGAAGCCAAGCTGGATTGCGGCATGCGCAATTGCCATCGCACTCAAGATCAGATTTAATCGGGTTCTCATAATGCCTCCTTAGCATCCACAGGATTGATAGTTGGAGCAGTTTGTTACAGAACAACCGCATTGCCCTAAGCAATTGGTACCACCTTGGTTTAGTGCGCCGCTGCAGTGCATGTCGGGGTCATAGGTGGTATGAGTGAGGTCACCACCGTCGCAATAGCCGTTGCAAAGATAGCTCATAACAGTCTGGTAGCAACCCAGACATATGCAGCCTCCCGTACATCCACAGGATTCTCCATCCTGAGCATAGACTTTTTGTCCAAAGCCTAATAGCTTCTGAACTCTTTCGCCCAAGCCGACCGGCTTTCCACATTCACCTGGCTTCACCGCTGGTAACTTTAGGGCCGCGACAACTTTTGGATTGGGAGCTAATCCGTCGAAGAACGATGCCAAACGCTCGCCGGACGATGTCGTGATGCTGGCAATTGAAAGATCTAGGCGCTTCGAATTTGGTTTCTGCTGGATGCTTGTTTAAAACCAGCAGGTAATTGTAATACCAGCGAGCACGACTCCAGTTCCTCCCTAGCCTGTATTATTCATAGATTAAGGCAAAAGGCAAGCGCAATTGTGCCGCCTGGGCGGAGTTACTCTTGGCTCGCGGCCTGTAGCGCCTTCTCCGCTGTTGCGCGATAGACCCAGGCGGCTACCAGATAGAGCAATCCACCGAGTACAAGGGTCTGATAAAGACCAAGGTAAATGGCGCAAAAAATGGCCATGGCCGAGCCGAGCACGCTCGATGCCGCATTCATACTCCAGCCCCAGCGCACAGCACTCTTTTCCCAGCCCTCAAGCGTGCTCAGGCCGATAGGAAATGGAATGCCCATCAGGAAGCCCAGCGGCGCAATCACCAGCACTGTGACGAGCATCTTCATGCTGAGTGGCCACGCCGGCCCAAGGTCGCTCACCAAGCCGGCAAAGTAACCAAGCACAGGCACGAGAATCACGATCAGCAGCAGCACAATGCGTAGCCGTTCTGGATTACTGCCCACGATGCGCTTTGAGTAAAAGCTACCGAGACCGCTTGTAAGCAGCATCGAAAAGATAATCACCGTCAGCGCATAAGTGGGGTGTCCGAGCAGCAGCACAAACTTCTGGATCAGCGATACCTGGATCATGATGTATCCGGCACCCAGGCAGACGAAATAAAGCAGGAAGACCCGCAGCTTACGGTCTTGCGGGAGCTTCTGGCCAAGCACCAAAGGCGGCAGCAGCAAGGTCACCAGTGTAGCGATCAGGCTGACAAACAGCACTCCAAACAACATGGGAACCGCGCGGTTGATTTTGTAGTCGGCGTTCTCTTTCTCGGCGGTAGTGAGAAAGCCCCAGATGTCGCGGGGTTGAACGGTGTAGAAAAAGAAAGGGCGGTTATCGTTGACCGGGGTCACGTCGTATTGGTAGCTCTCGAAAAACTTTTCCCGGTCCACCGTTGTGAGCAGTTCCTGAAACGGATTGCGCCGCTCGGTGCCGGGCACATAAACAACTTCCATGTTGCTCTCCGCCATTGCGGCCAGGGCCTGCTGTACAAAGACCCCGCTCATTGGTTTGCGTGAGAGGATCACCGTGTCCGTGGCACCCCAGCCCTTGATTTTGTTCGAGCCCTCGCGGGCGACGATGACATGCTGCGCGGGATTTCTTTCTCCCAGACGCTCCAGAGCGTCGATGGAGATCGAGATCACCCTTAAAGATTCGCGAGGAGGATCAAAGCCCCAACGCGTAAAGGCGAGAACGCCGTCGTCCGTCAGATGGCTAAGGTAGTCGTAGAACGCATCGGAAGTATAAAGATTGTTTTCGCTGAGACTGAAGGCACCGGCCGCCGTCGAGGCCCAGGTGTCGACGAGCGTGGCCTGAATGACCTGATATTTTTCGGGACTGCGCCGAACAAAGCTGCGCCCGTCTTCCACCGCTATACGAATCTCGGGCCGCAGGTAAAGCCCATGACTCAACCCGGGAAATTTATCCCTCATCACGGTCGTCGCAATGATGGGGTTGATTTCAACACCGGTCACATCCTTGCTGCCGCCCGCGAGCGCTCGCGCAACATCCCAGCCGCCTCCGGGGCCAATCACTAATGCCTTTGCCCCCGGCCTGAGCTTATAAGGCAGGCCCGGGCCGCCGCTCATCACGCTGCGCTTGGATTCGCCGCTCATCGCATTCAAATCCTGCGTAAAGATACCGGTCGCGGCATCCGCATCGATCACGATGTTCGGTAAATTCGTACCGCTTTCTTTTGAAACGGCGATGCGCGAAAAGCTGTTCCATTTCACAAACTGCTCATTGGCTAGAGTCGAACCCTTGGCGTAACGGACGTCGATCCAGTCGAGACGAATGTTAAAGACGAACAGCGCAGTGAGGGCGAGAGCGAGTGCAACGGCGCCAACACGGCCGCTGAATTCTTTAGCGAGGTTGTACCAGATCGCTGAAGTTGCGGCAAATAAAACAGCCACGGCGATCACCGTATTCGGACCGCCAAAAGCGTCCAGCAGAGGAATCAGCAGGAGGCAGCCCGCTGCGGCGCCAAGCAAGTCGAAGAAATAAACACGCTCTACTCTTTCAATAGTTTCTGAGATCACCAGCGAAACAATCGCTCCAGCCAGCAGGAATGGCAAGGCTGAGAAAAAGTAAATCACCACCAGTTCGAAATTGCCCGGATTGCCCTTGCGTGTGAGAAGAAAGAGAAGTGAAATGAGCACCGAAATACTGTTGATCGAAGCAAGACGGCCCAGCTTCTGGTAGAGGCTGCCCTTCCAGCCGCTGACAACATAGGAAAATACGCCACCGGCACCAAGGCCAAACAAAGCCACCGAAATGGCAAGAAACGCAAAGTGGTAATAGAAGATGACGCTGTAAATGCGCGTGAGCGTCAGCTCAAGCAGCAAGGTCGCCATCGTCGTCAGCGCCACACCTGTATAGATCGTAGGCCAGTTCGCACCTTTAGGTGCCTGGGTCGTAGTAGAAATTCGTATCAACTCTACATCATAGCGGTCGGAGGCGCGGGTTCATCCGCCCGGCCTGCGGCACCCAGCGGAACGCGAAGCAGAATCAATCCGATCAGGCCGATCACCGCAAGGCCAACTACAAAGCTTGGGTCTTGTGTAAACTCCCAGGTCTTGATTTCCTTCCACGCAAAATACGCTGTGATCAGCCCGCACAATGCCTCGCCCGCGATCAGTCCCGAAGACACCAGCACTCCCGTGTTCTCGACTCGCGTTCGCTGCGCCTCGTTCAAGCCGCGGCGGGCGGCAATCGTGTCGCTCATCAGACGCAGCATCCCACCCACAAAGATCGCGAAGGTGGTCGCAAAAGGTAAATACATTCCCACTGCGACGAGCATCGGGCTCTTGACCTGTACCAGGATCAGTGCGATTCCGAAAAAGATGCCAACGATGATCAATGGCCAGGCCATGTCGCCGCCAACGATGCCCTGTGCGAGCGACGCCATCAGACCTGCCTGCGGCGCCGGCAGCGCCTTGTCTCCAAACCCCATGCCGCCCGCCTTGATGTTGCCTTCGTTCAGGATCCACAGCGGCCAGTACATTGCCGCACTCGCCACAACTACGGCTACCAGTTCTACTAATTGAATCGTGCGCGGCGTGCCACCGAGCAGCCAGCCCACCTTGAAATCCTGCAACAACTCACCCGCCACCGCCGAGCTCACACAGACGACACTTGCCACACCCAGCACCGCTGTCACACCCTGCGGCCCGGTCACTCCCAGCGCCACCATCAGCAGCGCCGCGATGATCAGGGTTGAGAGCGTCAATCCCGAGATCGGGTTATTCGAAGAACCAATCACTCCTACGAGAAATCCCGATACTGTCGCAAAAAAGAAGCCGACTACGATCATCACAATCGCCGCCGTCACGCCTCCTCCAATCGATTCGGCAAGATAGCTGTAAAGCACGCACATCACCGCGAAAAGTACACCGATCAGCATCAGGACAACCTTCGAGCTCATGTAGCGCTCGGTGCGATCCAGCTTTTCCAGATCCACCTTCGGGCCGGTCAATTCAGCGAAGGCCCGCTGCAAGCCCACGCCAAGGTTCTTGCGCATCTTGAACATCGTGTAAGCGGATCCAACCAGCATGCCGCCAATGGCAATGGGCCGCACTACATAGCGCCACACGGCCGCAGCCATTCCGGACCAGCTCTCATCGGTCGCACCAGCGGGCAAATACTCTTGTACTTTTGGCCCCAGGATGTAGAGCAGCAGCGGTACCATTACGCACCACGCAATCACGCCACCTGAGAATTGCAACGCCGCGAGCTTCGGCCCAATGATATAGCCGACCCCAATGTAAGCCGGGCTCACTGTCGGGCCTGCAACCATGGTTGTCGCACCCACCGACACGGTCTGCGAACTGCCCAAAGGTCCAAGCCGCAACAAGCTCTTGCCCAGCTCTCCTACGCGCAGGAAGAATTCCTTATCAACCGCAAAAAGCTTAAACACGCCCAGCAGGTAAATCAGCCCGCCGGTTCCGATATTCCAGAACAGAAAATTGGCTGCCCCCGATCCCTGCTGACCTGCTTTGTGGATCTCTGAGGCAGCGACACTCTCAGGGAAAGGCAACTCGGGGTCCTCAACCAGCGCACGCCGGACCAGACTCACAAACAACACGCCCAACAAACTGCCAATCACCATCAACACCGTCGACTTCCAATAAGCCTCCGGCCCGGTAAAACTTGGCCAAACTTTCGCCATCACAAAAGCGGGCAGGGTAAAGATAGCCCCCGCCGCAACACTCTCGCCGATCGAACCGGCTGTGCGGGCGATGTTTTCTTCGAGAATCGTTCCGCGCCACAATCGGATCACCGCCATACCGATCACGGCGGCGGGATAAGTGGCGGCAATCGTGATTCCGGCGCGCAACCCAAGGTAGGCATTCGCCGCCCCCAGCACAACCGTCATTACCAAGCCAAGTAAGAGCGCAGCCCAACTGAACTCTCTCATCTTTATGTGCTGCGGCACGTAGGGGGTATGTTTCATGCTCATCCAGTGCTCCTCCGAGTGTCTTTCAGCCTACAACCAAACGAAGTCCACTGGCAGCGGCATATCTGGCAACTCCGCCCGCAGCGCTTC
>JBKJSR010000024.1:0-5989 GCA_046594355.1 Bryobacter sp. | reverse complement strand
CGTACTCTACTCGAGTTCGTCGTGGCGCGGACGGAGTGGCGCTAAGGATACGGCGTTGCGCGAAGTGATGCTGGTTTCGCGGGATCAGGGCGCGATGGAAGGGCGCTGGTTCTGGGGCGCTTACGACGAGTTCGGTTTCGACGTCAAACTCATACGGGCGGAAGATCGCCCGGCGATTCTGGTTTCTACGGTGAGTTCGCTACGGACGGGCAAGACGAGCAGCTTCAAAATTCTTGGTGATCAATTTCCGGCTGGTCTGACAACTCAAGATATCGACCTTGGTGCAGGGGTGGCGGTGAAGCGGTTTGTGAGCCAGTCGCGGTCGGCGATTGAGATAGAAGTTGAAGTTGCCGGGAAGGCGGCGCTCGGGCCGCGCGACATTGCCATAAAGCGGATCGTAGCTTCCGGTGTGATTGCTGTTTACGACACGGTGGATTACATCAAGGTGTCTACCGATACGGCGATTTCCCGGCTTGGCGGCGGTAGCGGGAAGTTCACTAAAGGCTATGCGCAGTTTGAGGCGCGGGGCTTCAACCGGGGCCTCGACGGCAAGCCGAATACGACGGACGACGTGAAGCTCGGGCGGGTCAAGGCGGACTGGGCACTCGAAGAATTCTTCGCGGTGCTTGGCGACGACGACATCGATTATGTTGGCAAGCTGGATGCGAAGGGGCTCTTTACTCCGAATGTAGAGGGGCCGAATCCGAAGCGGAAATTCAGCCGCAACAACTACGGCGATGTCTGGGCGGTGGCGAGCTATAGCGGGGACGATGCCGCGAAACAAAAGGATGGCAAGCCGCTGACGGCGAAGTGCTATCTGCTCGTGACGGTGCCGCTCTACATGCGGTGGGATCAGCCTGAGGTGGCACAGTAATCATGCAGTTGCATCTGTCGGAATTTCATCAGTTTGAAGCCGGGGGGAATCCGTTTCTTTACCTGGTGCCGAGCGGTGGAATCTTTGCTCTCGACGAGCTATCGCTCAAGGCAATCGGGATCGTCAAGGAGCAGCCGCAGGAGCCGCTCGCGTTGCTTGAGGCACTCATGTCGGGTGGAGCTTCGCGAGACGACGCCCGGGATTGCGTTCAGGAATTAGTAGGGGCTAGGGCCTTTGGCCCGGAAGGCGGCTGGAAGGAACCGATTGACGAGGCACCGGCGAAGTTTCCTTTACAGACGCTGGTGATCAATCTCACGAACCAGTGCAATCTGAGCTGCCAGTATTGCTACGAATACGGCGAAGACAAAGTGGCGACGCCAGAGGGCAAGGCGAAGTTCATGGAGCTCGAGACGGCCAAGCAGAGCGTCGACTTTCTGTTTACGGAATCGGCGGGCCGGAATTCGGTCCACATTACGTTCTTTGGCGGCGAGACGCTGATGAACTTTCCGCTACTCAAAGAGATCGTCGATTACTCGCGGGCAGGTGCCGTGGCACGAGGTGTGTCGATCGACTATTCGCTCACGACGAATGCGACCTTGTTGCGCCCGGACATCATCGAGTACCTCTCGGACAATGCGATTGGGGTGACCGTGTCGATGGACGGGCCTAAGGAAATGAACGATCAGTTGCGTGTGTTTGCCAACGGCAAGGGCAGCTACGACATCATCGTTCCTAAGGTCAAAGAGTTGCTGAAGAGGCACAACACGCGGCCGATTGCGGCGCGCGTCACCTTGACGAATGGCGTGACGGATGTGATCAAGATCTTCCGTCATTTGAAGGATGAGATTGGCTTTCACGAGGTAGGCTTCGCACCGGTAACGACTTCGCCAAACCGCTTGTACGCAATCAATGAGAATGGGTTGAACGATGTGCTGGCGCAGTTTGAAACGCTGGCTTATGAGTATCGCGACTATGCATTGCGCAACGAGCTGCACGGTTTTTCGAATGTCAGCGATACCTTGAGCGAGCTGCATCAGGGCGTCTCGAAATCGCATCCCTGCGGAGCGGGTCTGGGCCTTTTAGGTGTTGGACCTTCGGGCGATATCTCACCCTGCCACCGCTTTGTGGATAGCGACGAACACAAGCTGGGCCACGTGTCGGAAGGCATGGACGCAGCCAGGCAGCAAGAGTTTTTGAAGCACGGCCATGTGAACTCCAAGTACGAATGCAGTACTTGCTGGGCGCGGCCGGTATGCGCGGGCGGGTGTTACCACGAGGCTTTTGTGCGCTATGGAGACACAGGGCACGCCAACCTGCATTATTGCGACTGGATCCGCGGCTGGACAGATCTTTGCCTCAGAATTTATGGCGAGATCGCAACGCACAACCCTGGCTTCCTGAATCATTTTGAGCAGAGGAAAGCAGCATGAGACACCTACGCGCCATCAATAAAAAGGCTCGCCGCCTCGACGATTTGCAGACGAGAACGGATGGGGATTTTGAAGCGCTGCAGGAAAACAATGCGGCACAACGGCCGCACTATCCGATGGGATGTTCGATCGTATTTTCGCCAGGATGGGAAGTAGACTCGACGGGCGGCACAGCGGGTTTGTGCCAGCCGGTGGAGCGCGACCTTTACGACTGCTACATCAGTTGCTACTGGCCGGCGCAAGTGCCGGACCACTTGAACAATTATCCCGACTGGACTTCGAAGTGCGCAGCGGCGACGAAAGACTGGCGCAACATCGATCTGGTGTTCCCATAATGCAGCGGCGCAGTTTTATCGGCGCGCTGGCTGCGGCGGGCATCGCTTCGGCGCAGACGGCGAAGCCTGGGCTGTTGTTTGTTGGTGGCTGGCAAAAGAAAGTAATCGTAATCGATGAAGCCACCAAAAAGGTTGCGACGGAGATTGACCTGAAGCTGGACGTGCCACGCACGATCTCTTTGAGCGAGGATCGCAAAAAGCTGATTGTTCATTCCATGATGGATTGCGGCATTGAGATCGTCGACATTGCGACCCAAAAGCTGGAACGGAGCTTCAAGCTGGACGCCGGAGGCAAGAAATATCGGCTAAGCGGGTTTGCGAGTTCGCCGGATGACAAGAAGTTGTACACCATGCTTTACAGCGTCGAGAAGAAGATCGACCGCTTTGAAGTTAGTAAACCGCAATGGGCCACGATCGATATGGCCGAAGGCAAGTTTGAAAAGTTTGTAGACTTTCCGAAAGACCAGCAAGTGCGTAATGGGCGTGGCGGCGGTTTGCGCGTATCCCCGGACGGGAAGTTTCTGTACATGTTCCGCGAGAACGTCTACATTTACTCCACCGACGACTTCAAGGAAATCGACAAGATTGAATTGTCGAAGCCGATGTTTCCTGGAGCGGAACGGGTAATGATCGGGCCGGGCGATGATCCGCATGAAGACAGAGGCACGGTATTTGGCTTCTTCAATTCGACGGATCCGATTGTTCACAAGACGACTTTCGGGTTTGCGAAGTTTGATTTGAATCAGCGGACTTTTGAGTTTACGCCGGTGGGTCCGTCGACAACGGGAACGCTTGGGCTGCGGCTGACACCAGACCGTAAGACCGGCTACACAGTTGCGTTCAATGGCATGGGCCCGAACCGGCGCTGCGAATTCTGGAGCTTCGATATCGCCTCAAAGCAAGTGGTGCGAAAGCAAGAATTCGATGGCCGGAGCCGCTTTGAATTCAGCATGGCTTCCGATGGCAAGCTGCTCTATATTTATGGGGCGGGAAACACAGTGGAGATGTATGATGCAGCGACGCTGAAGCTGGTGCGGGACCTGGACGTGAATCTGGACATGACTTCGAACATGGTGGTGTTGCCGGGCTGATGAAGAGATTCGCGCGGTACGCTTTTTGTTTGCCTTATCTGGCCCCGCATCTTGCGGGGCTTCTCTTTGTGACCGGGATCGGGTTGGCTTCGACCGCATTGAGCCTCGTGCAACCTTATCTGACCAAGCTGCTGATCGACGAGGCTTTGCTCAAGAAAGATACGCAAGCGTTGTGGCAGGTAGCGGTGTTGATGGTGGCGACCAGTGTACTGGCCCTTGGCTTTAACGTGAGCGCGGGGTATCTGTATACACGAATCTCCACGAGGGTTTTGTTCGCAATGCGAAGCGACTTGCTCAAGCACTTACACAGCTTGTCGCCGCGCTTTCATGCGGAGTGGAAGACGGGCGACATCCTGTCGCGCCTGAATAACGACATCAGCGAAATCCAGCGGGTGGTGGCGGACGCGCTGTTGAGCGTGCTGGGCAATGTGGGGTTCCTGGTAGGGAGCGTAGTGATTCTGGTCGGCATGGACTTGAAGCTTTTTGCGGTGGGCGTGGCAATGTTACCGCTCGTGATTGGAGTGTCGTGGTGGTTTCGAAAGCTTCTCGTCGTGCAGGTGCGGGAGATGCGGGAGAAGTCGGCGGAGATCGGAAGTTTTCTGTTGAATACGCTGCTGGGACACCGCGTGGTGACGGCGTTTGACGCAGTGAAACGAGAAGGCGAATTGTTTTCGTCCCGCAATGACGGCTTTGTGAAGGCACTGCTCAAGATGCAGTTGATCTCTTATAGCGGGTCGGGATTTCCGGGGATGCTGCTTGCCCTATCGACGGCGGCGGTGTTTTGGGTGGGTGGCAATCAGGTGATTGCCGGGACGATGAGCGTGGGGACGCTGGTGGCGTTTCTGGCTTATCACATGCGGCTGCTGGGGCCGGTGCAGGGATTGATGGGGATGTACACGAATCTGGTGACGGCGGAGGTGTCGCTCGAACGGGTAGAGAAGTTGTTCGCGGTGAAACCCGAGGTGGTGGAGGCAGTGGGGGCGAAGAAGTTGGACCAGGTACGGGGTGAGGTGGAATTGAGCGGGGTGAGTTTTCGCTATCTGGCGGAGAAGCCGGTGCTGGAGAATGTGAGCTGGAAGGTGGAAGCGGGGCAGATTGGGCTAGTGCTGGGACCGAGCGGGCAGGGCAAGAGTACGCTGACGGATTTGTTGTTGCGCTTCTATGATCCGGAGGCGGGAGTGGTGAAGCTCGACGGAGAGGACCTGAAGGAGATTGCGCTCGAAGATCTGCGGCGCGCAGTTTGTGTGGTGGAGCAGTCGCCGTGGATGTTTCCGGCGAGTGTGGCGGAGAACCTGCGTTACGGGGATGCGATGGCAACGGATGAGGAACTGCGGGCTGCGCTGAAGAGTGTTGGATTGGCGGAGACTTTTGCGGACCTGAATGCGACGGTAGGAGAGCGGGGGCTGGCGGTGAGTGCGGGGCAGCGGCAGAGGCTGGCGATTGCGCGGGCTCTGTTGCGGCGTCCGCAAGTATTGGTTCTCGATGAACCGACGGCGGCGCTGGATGAAGCGAGCGAGCGCCTCGTGACGGATGGGTTGCGGCGGCATTTGCCAGATGCGACGCTGATCGTGATTACGCACCGCGTGAAGCTGCGCGAGATTGCGGATACGGTATTGGAGCTGGGGTGAGCGGCAGGGCGCTGGTTGCGATTCTCGATAGCGGGATTCATGCCGAACATCCGCATGTGATGAGGGTGAAGGCGGGGTTCAACGCGACAGGCGTTGGCAAAGAGGGGGAATGGATGGACCGCATGGGGCACGGGACGGCGGTAGCGGGGGCGATACGGTCTTTGGCACCGGAGGTTGAATTGTTGGCCGTAAAGATTTTTGAAGGTGGACTGCGGACGAATCTCGATGTGATTTTGCGCGGTGTGGAATGGGCGCTTGAGCAGGGTGCGGAGTTGATTAATTTGAGCTTGGGGACGACGAATGCGGCGCACGCCGAAAGGTTGGCCGTCTGGGTGGAGCGGGGCGGAGTCTGGGTGAGTGCGGCAAGTGCAAATGGGGTGGAAGCGTATCCGGGAGCGCTGCCGGGCGTGATCGGTATTGAGTTGGATGCGACGCTTGAGAGGTGCGAAAGACGGGAGCTCTCCGAGATGCGATTTGCGGCGAGCCCTTATCCGCGGGAGATTCCGGGGGTGAGTAGAGAACGCAATTTGCAGGGGATCAGCTTTGCGGTGGCGAATGTGACGGGGTTGCTGGCGGGGAGTTGGAGCGAACTGGTGACGCGCGATGCACGCGGGGCGGCGGCCTGGTTGCG
>JBKJSR010000708.1:0-6992 GCA_046594355.1 Bryobacter sp. | reverse complement strand
CCGGGGGAGATGCCGACGACGGTGATGTTGTCGGGGGCGAGTTCCATAGCGAGAGATTTGGTGAGGCCGAGGAGGGCGGCTTTGGTGCTGGAGTAGGCGGTGCGTTCTGGCAGAGAGACATGGGCCATGATCGAGGTCATGTTGACGATGCGCCCGTAGCCTTGGCCCTTCATGTGCGGGACGAAGGCGCGGCACATCAGGAAGACGCTGGTGAGATTGGTGTTGGTGACGCGCATCCATTCTTCGAGGCTGAACTCGTGGATCTTTTTGCGGAGGTTCATGCCGGCATTATTGATGAGGATCTGGACTTTGCCGAAACGTTCGATTATGGCCTTTTCGAGGGCGGCGACGCTGGCTTCATCCGTGACGTCGGAGGTAAAGATTTCAGCCGTTGCGCCGAGAGCGCGAATTTCTGTGGCGACGGAAGTGAGGGCTTCTGTGTCGCGGGCGACCAGGGCAATGAGAGCGCCTTGGGAGGCGAGTGCGAGGGCCATCGCTTTACCAAGGCCGCGTGATGCGCCGGTGATTACGGCGACTTTATTTTCGAGTGGCTTCATGTGACCTTACGATTGTATCGGGGTTGCGAGGGCTGGAACGGCGAGTGGAGTTTGATTCCGGCGGCTTTCAGGCTTGCAATCCTTGTCTGGTTACATGGGCGTTGCGTGGGTTGGGGCGGTGAGTGGAGTAAGCGCGGCCTGCGAGGCCGGTGGGCCGGCGAAAATGTGAATCACATGGAGCTGAGCGTCGTCGACCAGTTGAATCTCCTGATTCGACCGCTCCCCGCCGTTTTTCACTTCGATGCGGTAAGTGCTTCGACCAAAGCGGAAGGTCACCTCGAAACCCGGCCAGTCTGCGGGGATGGCAGGCTCAATGGATAGGCGTCCGCCGCGCAGCTTGAAGCCGAGAACTTCTTCGAGCCAGACCCGATACATCCAGCCCGCCGAGCCAGTGTACCAAGTCCAGCCTCCGCGACCGTATTGACTTTCCAATGAGTAAACATCGGCGGCTACAACGTAGGGCTCCGTTTGGTAGGCTGCGCAATCTTCCGGTGTGCGGGAATGCTCGATAGGATTCAGCATTTGGAGAACTTTGACGGCGCGATCGCCGTCCTTGAGGCGGGCAAAGGCCATGGCAACCCATAGTGCGGCGTGCGTGTATTGGCCGCCATTCTCGCGCACACCAGGAGGATAGCCCATGATGTAGCCGGGGTTCGGACTGGATTTCTCGAAGGGCGGCGTGAAGATGAGTACGAGCTTATCTTTCTCGCGAATCAGGTGTTCTTCGACCGCGCGCATGGCTTTTGCGGCGCGTTCGGGGTCGCCCGAGCCGCTGATCACGGACCAGGATTGGGCCAGAGAATCGATGCGGGCTTCTTCATTCGCATGCGAGCCGAGGGGGCTGCCGTCGTCGAAGAAGGCGCGCAGATACCAATCCCCATCCCAGCTTGTACCTTCTACGGTTGCTCTCAATTGTTCCGCGCGATTTTTGTAGCGGAAGGCAAAGTCGTGCTCTCCCCGGCTAGTGCAAAGGACGGCGAATTTCTTGAGTACGTCGATTAAAAACCAGGCGAGCCAGACGCTCTCGCCCTTGCCTTTATCGCCAACGCTACTCATGCTGTCGTTCCAATCGCAGGTTCCCATGAGGGGCAATCCATGCGGCCCGGAAGTGAGCCCTTTTTCAATCGCCCGGCAGCAATGCTCGAATATGGTGGCTTGTGCAATTGAGACCGATGGCTGGGAATAGACTTCGTGCTCGCCGTCTTTCAAGACTGGACCCTCGAGGAAATTTGCTCCGGCATCGAGAATCGCAGTGTCGCCAGTGACTTCGACGTATTGACAGACGGCGAAGGGGAGCCACAACAGATCGTCCGAGCAACGGGTGCGGACGCCGGCTCCCGAAGGAAGGTGCCACCAATGCTGGACGTCTCCTTCGGCGAACTGGCGTGAAGCGGCACGCAGGATCAAGTCGCGGGCAATGGGCGCGGCGGAGTAGACAAGGGCCAAGGCATCCTGCAATTGGTCGCGGAAGCCATAGGCTCCGCTCGATTGATAGAGGGCGGAGCGTCCCCAAACGCGGCAACTGAGCGACTGATAGAGGAGCCAGCGATTCATCATGAAATCAACGGAGAGAATTGGAGTCTTCACCTGAATCGTGGTGAGGAGCCGATCCCACCAATCGCGTGTCTGTTTGAGCGAGCGTTCGACGTGATCTGCATCGCGATATTGCTGAATCAAGCGCCGGGCGTGATCGGCATCATCCGCTTGCCCGAGCACACAAATTACGGTTTTTTCTTCGCCGGGGCCGAGTTCAAATTTGGTCTGCAAAGCGCCGCAGGGATCGAGGCCTGGACCGACCCGTCGGGAAAGCGACTCGCGGTGCAAAGCGACTGGGGACTGCAAGGAGCCATTGCGGCCTATGAAAAACGTGCGATCCCCTGTGTAACTCGAAGGCTCCGGAGACATGGCGGTGAAGGCGACGCGGCCGCCATAATCTAAGTGATATGGATTGCGCATCAATAGAGCTTTGGCAGTTTCATCCCAGGTAGACGAGATGTGCATCTGGGTTGCTTCGCGATCCGTTCCGAGAACGAATTCCGAATAGGCAGTGACGGAGAGGCGACGCCTTTGCAAAGATTTATTTTTGATCCTCAGGCGCTGAATGCGCACCGGATCGGCTTTCTCCGCTTGCACGGGAACAAAGGTCAAAAGCAGTTGTTCGATGCCGTGGCTGTTGTGTTCGATCTCGGTATAGCCCTGGCCGTGACGGGTACGATAGGCATCGAGTTCGCGCACGGGCAAGGGAGTGGGCGTCCAAAACACTCCGCTGTCTTCATCGCGAATATAGATGGCTTCGGAGGCGGGATCGGAGACCGGATCATTGCTCCAGGGTGTCAAGCGGTTGGACTGGCTATTGCCGTACCAACAGGAACCGGAACCCGCCTCGCTGACGATGGCACCGAAGACGGGATTGGCTATCACGTTGATCCAGGGGAGGGGAGCAAGCGCATTGGGACCGAGATAGATGGCATACTCGCGCCCGTCGGCGGTAAAGCCACCAACGCCGTTGAAGTAAGGGAGCTGAAGGAAGGGAAGCGGCATGGAAGGCTGATCTTCGCCGCGCTTGACCTGCAATTGTGGCGGCTGAGTAACGCCTTCGGGCGGACTGCTGAGCTGCTTGGAAAGAGTACCGCGAGCTGCGCCCATGGTCGCTTGAGCGACGGTGAGAATCAGATTCAGATCCTCTTCGGGCAGTTGATCCGACTTGAGCAGGAATACGCCGCCGGGCTGCGCGACGCCGGTGTGGAGCGTGTGCGCTTCTACAAGACGAAGCAACTGCTGCTGCAGCGGCTGCTCATAGCTTGCGGGTTCGCGATTGAGAATGACAAGATCGGCTTTGAAGCCATGCAGGCGCCAGTAAGTATGAGCGATCAGCAATTCGCGGACGAGAGTGAGATCTTGAGAATCGTCGACCCAAACCAAGGCAATGGGCAAGTCTCCCGAGATGCCATGGGCCCAGAGTCTGGACTGGGTCTGGACATTGCGGCGCAGGCGTTCTGCGGGTGCGCGCAATCTGATGTTCGGGTAGAGCAGGTGGCTGGCGAGTTCGGCAAAACGCAAGGCCGCATCGCTCTGAATGCCGAGGTAGCGGAACTCAAGTTGGGCGTGAGACCAGGCGAGTTCGAAGGCGCGGCTGCAGACGTCGGCATCGCGGTATTTGAGGATGAGGCGCATCAGATCTTCGCGCGATGCAGCGGCAATCGTAACGAGCGAGATCTGTACCTGCTGCCTTGGTTCGAGCGAAACCCGCCGACGCATTACGAAGACGGGATCGAGGACGAAGCCGGCGGTCTGGTTGAGCGACAAGAGCGGATCGCGCCAGGTGCGACCGCGGCCGAGACATTGTGCGCGATCGGTTTCGTATTCGAGCGGCGTTTCGCCTTCGGGACTTTGAATCATCAATTGCGCAACCCAAATGGAGGGGTCGTCCGAGGATCGCGGCCGACGCCAGGCAATGAGGGCGTGCAGTTCAGGCCGCGCTTCGGTCTGAATAAACATCTTGCTGAAGGCTGGGTGGGAACGATCGGCGCCATGGGGCGCGAGACTCAATTCGGCGGCGCTGGTCAAGGAAATGTTTCTCAGCTTCGAGCCCTGATTCATAAGGGTGATGCGGCGAATCTCCACATCGTCTTCCGGCGATACCGTTACCTCCATCAGACTTTCGATCCCCATCTTGCGGCGGCGGAATTCAGCGTGGTCGGCGCTAAAAGTTGCGGTGTAGCGGGGGTCTTCCACGCTGAGCGGCTGATGCGTCATAGACCAAAGCGTGTTGCTGGAGTCTTCGGAAAGATAAACGAAAGTTCCCCAGTTGTCACGAGTGGTATCGGAACGCCAGCGGGTGATGTCGAAGTCTCCCCAGCGGCTATAGCCGGCACCGGTGTTGGTGATCATTAGCGCATAGCGGCCATTGCCCAGCAACTGGACGCGCGGGATGGGAGTGTCTTCGTCGAAGACCCTGTATTCCGGCACCGACGGCCCCGAGGCCAGACGCATTACCGACTCTTCAGGCGCACGGTGAACGAGCATCGAAGGTATGGGCGGAATGCGTTCAAACAGGAGCGGCTCGACAGCCTTGATGCGGCGGTCGGCGTGGAAGCGCTTTCGCATGATGCTGTGGTTGAGCACGTTGTTGAGAGCCATCAGGCTCATACCCTGGTGGTGCGCCATGTAAGCGTAAACGATGACGCCTTTGTCGCCGAGGCGTTCATCCTGACGCGAATAGTCCAGCGATTCAAAGAAGCCCATGCGGCCATACATACCAGTTTTGACCAGACGTTTGAGGTTCCTGATCGACTCGGCGGGATCGACAAGCAGAGCGAGCGCCGAGGCGTAGGGAGCAACCACGAGATCTTCCTCCAGGCCGCGTTTGAGGCCGAGCGATGGAACACCAAAGGCGCGGTATTGATAAATCTTGTTGGAGTCGAGAGCGCTGTATGCGGATTCAGAGATGCCCCAGGGAATGCCGCGATCTTTGGTGTATTCAATCTGGCGTTTGACCGCCTCGGCGCATGCGTTATCGAGCAAAGAATTCCGGAAGGTGCGGGTGAACAACATCGGCATCAGGTACTCAAACATCGTGCCGCTCCAGGAGAGCAGCACCTGGCCGTTGGCGGAGGTGTAAGGACGGCCGAGCGCCAGCCAGTGTTCGGCGGGAACGTCGCCCTTGGCAATGGCTACTAAACTGGCAAGCCGCGCTTCGCTGGCAAGCAGATCGTAGTGAGCAGTGATGTTGAGGGGGCCGCCTACCTGATATCCGATGGCCAACAGACGCCGTTGCGGGTCGTAGAGGAACTGCATATCCATGCGGTCGGCGAGGGCCTCGCTTTGGTCCCCTAAAAGTTTGAAGCGGGCCAGTAAATCGACGGCCGCAGTGCGGGCGTTTTCAAATTCGGTACTGAGGCTGGCGAGCCAGACACTGAGTTTTTCGGACAGTCCTTCATTGGTGCCGGCCGACTGCGCGATCTCAAACAGCAAGCCAAAATCTCCACGAGCTACGGCACCCCAGGACGGCAAGTCGCGCAGCAATCTGCGGCGTTCTGAGATCACCTCCGCGCCGAGAGGCTGGAGAAATTCATCGGGTGGAGCAGCGAGCACGTCGAGCCAGCGCAAGTGACGGTCTGCGTGTAGAATCCAACTTTGAATCTGTTGTTCGAGGCGCGTAAACCAGTAAGCGCGCTCACCGGTTGGAGAAACACTCCAGCGCAGGGAATCGGTGAGTTTGCGTGCGGGCTCGGCAGCAAGGCGGATACGCGACAGGACTTCAATTCCGACCGACTCTTCCTCAAACAGACTGCGCAACACAACAAGAAGAACACTGGTGCCGTGCTCCAGAGGGAGACGCTCTGTAATCACCGCCAAGGTGTCGGCCAAGCCGCGCAATGCGCGGGCGTCCAATTGCGGTTCTCCTTCGATTTCCTGAGCAGCCTGAGACAACAACCACAGGCAGGCAATGAGGTTTCCGCTATCGACGGTGGAGACGTACTTTGGCAGAAGCGGTTCGAGGGTTCGAGTGTTGTACCAGTTGAGTATGTGGCCCTCGCAGCGTTCGAGCTTGCCCATGGTGTCCATCGTGGCGAGGCACCGGTCGAGCATCGGTTCGGGAGTCAGGAAGCCGAAGTCGCGGGCGGATACGGCAGCCATCAGCCAGAGGCCGATGTTGGTGGGCGAAGTACGCTCAGCGACTTCGACGCGCAGCGCCTCCTGGGAATTGTCGGGGGGAAGCCAGTTGTACTTTGGACCCACCAAGTCGTCGAAGTAGCGCCAGGTTGCGCGGGCGGTACGGCGCAGAAAGCGCTGGTCGTCGGCGTCGAGGATATCCGCTATTCTGACCGAGCGCCGCTGCAGCCGGATCCAGTGCTGAACGACTGGGGCGGCAACCCAAAGCACGAGAAAGGGTGCCCAGGCGGGCTTCCAGAGATGGCCACGGATTGCGAGCGCCGCCATGAACAGGGCTGTAGTGCCGCAGATCAGCAAAAAATGGACGCGAAAGGGATCGAGATGAAGCAGGGAAGCCTGATGCGACACCTCCGCACTTTGCCATTCCAGCAGATGACGCCGGCTGATGCGGATCCGGTAGAGGACGCGAACAATTGCATCCACGGAAAGGTAGGCCTGATGAGGAAGAAAGGCGGCCTTGACGATCGCCAGATTAAAATCGCTGTTGGCTTCGCGCCAACTTTGGGTGTCGCCCCGCCAGCGCGCCACGAGGCGGTCGAGAATTTGAAAGAGCAGGGGAAGGAGAAGAGTCAATGCCACGAGTGCGCTGGAAACTTCGGGCACGGAGTAGAAAGTCCAACTGATCAGCAAGAGCAGCAAAGAGGCTAGCGCTACCAGACTGCGGCGCAGGTTGTCGAAGATCTTCCAGCGATTGATAGGCGAAAGAGGGTTGGGCACCCGCTCCGGACGGGTTGCGGCGGGAACGCGCGGCAGGATCCA
>JBKJSR010000686.1:0-2852 GCA_046594355.1 Bryobacter sp. | reverse complement strand
TTTGGCGGCGTTGCAGATCACTCGCCACGTATCGGCGATCAGGACGCCGTGCCCGTTGGCGCAGCATCCAGATGAAGCGCGTCCTGACTGCCGCCTGGCTTGTTCCGTTCGGAATTTATAGCATTTTCTTCGCGCCCCACTGGCTCTTCGTCGCCGTGGTTTGCCTGCTGGCCCTACTCTGCTTCCGCGAGTATGCGCGAATGGTAGAAAACCAGGGCCTGCTCAGTTTCAGCATCACCGGCTATGTTGCGGGTCTCGCCTTGCTCACCTTGCCTGATGTGGGTTGGACTTCACTCGCTCTGCTGCCGCTACTCGCAATGGGCATGAGCCTGCGCGCGGAAGATTTCAGAACCGGATTCGCCAGCGCCGGAGCCTTCGCTCTCGGCATCCTCTATGTGTTCGGAGCCTGGCGTTGCGGCATTGCGCTGCATGAGAAAAGTCATCACTGGCTCTTCTTCGCCGTGGCTCTCAATTGGGCGGGCGATGTGGCTGCATATTACACTGGCCGCGCCTTCGGCAAGCACAAGCTCGCCCCCGGCATCAGTCCGGGAAAAACAATCGAAGGCTCGCTGGGCGGGATCGCCGCCAGTGTTGTCTTCGGCTGCATTTATCTGCCCCGCGTCCTGCCCTCTGTCGGTCTGCCTGAAGCGGCCATATTGTCGATCCTCGGCAATGCCGCCGGACAAATTGGAGACCTTTGCGAAAGCGCCCTCAAACGCGGAGCCGGTATGAAAGACTCTGGCACTATGCTCGCCGGCCACGGTGGCTGGCTCGATCGACTCGATTCCAGTCTCTTCTCCATGCCTGCCGTTTATTGGGCGCTGATATCCTACGCACGCTGGCAATAAATTCATGTCACTTCCCAACCCCGAACCAGTCTTGTTTCTGATAGAAGCCTTTCGCCGCTCCCAGGCCATGTTCACAGCGGTCGAACTCCATGTCTTCGACCATCTCACCCATGCACCACTCGGCGTCGCGCAACTCGCCAGCCTCATCCAGGCCAATCCCGACGCACTTGAGCGCCTGCTCAACACCTGCGTCAGCCTGGAGCTCATCACCCGCACCGGCACGGCTTATGCGAACACCCCACTCGCCGAAACCTACCTCACCCGCAATTCCCCAAACTCCCTCATCGGCTACATCGAGTACTCGCAAAAAGCGCTCTGGCATCTCTGGGCCAAGCTGCCCGATGCAGTTCGCGAAGGCACCCACCGCTGGGAACAGGTCTTCGGCGGTCAGGGCGAACTCTTTTCGCACTATTACAAGACCGAAGAGGACAAACGCCGCTTTGTGATGGGCATGCACTCCTTCGGACTCATCAGTTCACCGCAGGTCGTAAAGGCTTTCGATCTCTCTGCCTTCCGTCGTCTCTCCGACCTCGGCGGCGCATCCGGACACCTACCAATTGCCGCTTGCCAAGCCTATCCGGATCTCAACGCAACCGTCTTCGATCTGCCAAATGTTCTCAATCTGACTCGCGAGATCATCGATCAGGCCGGCCTTGGCGACCGGATTACCGCCGTCGGTGGAGACTTCTTTGCCGACCCCTTCCCGCCCGCCGACCTCTATAGTCTGGGCCGCATCCTGCACGATTGGACCCGCGAAAAAATCGATCTGCTGCTCGCCAAAATCTATGCCGCCCTACCCGAGGGTGGTGCCGTTCTGGTTGCCGAAAAATTGCTCGATGAATCCGGCACAAAGCCGCTCTGGGCCTTACTGCAATCTTTAAACATGCTGGTTGTGACAGAAGGTAAAGAGCGCAAATTCAGCGAATACAAAGAGATTCTCGAGAAGGCGGGCTTCCGCAACGTCACTTGCGTGGTGCTGCCCAGTTCGCCTCTCGATGCAATCTTCGCCCGCAAATAGAACTTAGGCTTCCGGCTTGCGATGCTTCCGACTTTTTTTAGCACCGGCCTCGAACTTCTTCATTTGTTCGGGGTTCAGCACTCCGGCCATGCGGTCGTGCGTCTTCTGGCGAATGGCCTGCATGTCGTGCTTCGATGCGTTGTTGTTGCGAGCGGCCTTGGCAGCCTCGCGCTGTTCCTTCATGATGGATTGAACCTGCGTCTTCTGATCTTCGTTCAGCCCCAGTTCCTGCGCCATGCGCCCACGCTTCTGATCCTGCGCCATGCTCAGGCCGGCAAAAAGAACCGTGGTCATCAGCATCCGGAGTATATTGGTTTTCATTGTGTCGTTGCTCCTGAATGAAGAAACACTGACTTACAAGAGGAGTTTCGGCTGAAACCGCAGGAGATGTAAAGACTGAGTAAAATCCATGTTCCCGTTGTTCACGATCAAATCGGAACGGGCGGTGATATCCAGATCGATCACCTGCATGATCCCCAACGCTCGCCCTTGTGGCCCCGATCTGGTTTTGACTGCGGACAGCGAGCCTTTGACGATGTGATTTGAAGGAGTTTCGTCAGCAAACTCTCATTTCGTGCGTTCTAGAGGGAGAGGGCCACTAGCTTGAGACTCCTGCGAGCTGATTGGAACGAAAGCATGATCTCTGACGACGACCGGGCAGTGCGTCTATCAGTCTGCGAAGCGTCTATGTGGACCGGGTACTTTGAACGATCTATGCAACCGATGATCTGAATCGAACTTGAACATAAAACCATTCCACCCACCGAAAAGTTGGATGCGAACATACCCGCGAAGGTGCTGCATAGCCTTGAGGATCTGAAGGAAGTTGCGGAGGACGATCCAGCCGTTCTCGTTGGGTTCGGCCAAGCCTATTGTAGCCAGCGCCTGCATCGGGACGGTTTCAGAAATATGGCCAGTTGTGGTGACTGGTCAATTGTTAAGACTATAATAAGTTGTGAGAGAAATCAGCGCTTCAAAATTCAAGG
>JBKJSR010000652.1:0-10979 GCA_046594355.1 Bryobacter sp. | reverse complement strand
GCGGCGCAGATCATCACCTACAACAGCAACTCCGTCAAAGAGTGCATCCGCAATAGCAGCCAACAGTTTCAAAGGAAACACATCGAATGACACGCCGCAGCTTTCTTGCTTCATCCGCCGCTCTTGCGGCCCAGTCCAAAGCGCCACAAAACATAGTCCTGATTGTGGTCGACGACCTCGGCTACAAAGACTTCAACTGCTACAGCACACCGTCGCATCCAGTTCCCTACCCGACACCCAACGTCAATGAACTTGTCAAGAATTCCACGCTCTTCAACCGCTTCTATGCAGCTTGCCCCGTCTGCTCGCCTACCCGCGCCAGCATCCTCACCGGCAAGTACCCCACGCGCACCGGCATCACGGACTGGATCCCGGGCATGGAGGCTCCCGGCAGCTCCAAGCTAGAAACGCCTCCCAACAAAAACGAACTTGCCCTCTCTGAAAAGACCATCGCCGAATACCTCAAGCCCCTCGGCTACGCCAGTGCTTCCTTCGGTAAATGGCACTTGGGCGGGGCCGGCTTCAGCCCCACCGACCAGGGTTTCAATCTCAACATCGGCGGCGATCATAAGGGACAGCCCAACGCCTATCTTGCGCCCTTCCAGATGCCCGGCCTCACCGATGCTCCGGGCCGCTCCGAACTCACTACTTACCTCACCCAACTCGCCAAAGAATGGGTTGCGAAACAGGCCGCCGCACAGAAGCCCTTCTTCCTCTACCTGCCGCAGTTCGGCGTTCACACGCCACTCGGCTCCGATCCTGAAATCGTCAGCCGTTATCGCGAAGCTCAAGTGCTCAGCCCCACCTACGCCGCCATGATCGAATGCATCGACACATCGCTCGGCTCGATTCGCCGCCAGCTCGAACGCTCCGGCGTTGCAAACAACACGCTTATCATTCTCACCTCCGACAACGGCGCGCTCCTAAATGCCCGTGGCAACCGGATCACTTCCAATTTGCCGCTGCGCGAGCAGAAAGGTTATGTCTATGAAGGCGGCATCCGCGTCCCCTGCATCATCCACGATCCGCGCCGCAAACAGGCTGCTACCTTTGAGCAGCCAGCGTGTTCCATCGATCTCCTGCCCACGATTCTCGATTGGCTTGGCCAGCCCACACCCGTCGGCATCGACGGCACGGCAATCTTTAGCCGCAAAGAAACACCGCTTTACTATTGGCACTATCCCCACTACCACGGTGCGGGTGGAAAGCCCTCGGGTGCCATCATGGACGGCGATTACAAGCTGGTCGAAGACTTCGAAACGGGCCGCACCGAGCTCTACAACGTCAAGACCGACATCGGTGAAACCAAAGACCTGAGCGCCACGGACCCGGCCCGCCGCTCGAACCTCTATCTGCGTCTGCGGCGCTGGCGCGAAGAGACCAAGGCCCTCATGCCCATCCCTAGAAGAACAGAGGCTTCTTTGCAACCGCCTGTAAAAAGGTCAACACAAACGCCCCGTATTGAAACAGCGCCAGGATAAAAATTCCGGCGTTCGCCCCAATCTCACTCAGTAAAAATCCGCCGAGCGGCAAGACCTGCAACCCATGCAGGCCAATGAAATGTGAAACTCTGAGGTCCCCGGCTTCTTTGCTCCAATTGAGCAGCGGAATCCCGGGGCCTCCGTCTCTCAGACCCACAGAGTGCGCCATCGAAGCGGCCATATAGCCCCCTTCGACACTCGCCAGCACGGCGAGCAGAACTCCCAGCCGACAGCCCCACAATGCTCCGGCCGGCATCGGTGCCGCATTAGTTATGAACCACCAGAGCAACACCACCAGCAGCAGTGTGTTGATCACAATCAAGACGCCCATGATGCTGAACATCGCCGAATTGAAGGCGGTCGATATGTTGAAATGACTGCGTTCGCCACGCAACGCCTGCCCGACAACGGCGGCGTTTTCGAGCAAAAGCAGAATACTCGCGAGCGTCCCTAGACTCGAACGCGCCACAAGCGGCGCTTCCACATAATTCAAGAGCCAGCCAATCGTCCAGAGATAAATTCCGCTCGAAACGAGGAACTTCGCCGGCTTCAGCCAGATGTTGACGCCCAGCAATTGACGATGGTCGAAGAGCATCGCAAAGAGCACCAGCGCCAGGACGATGAAGTGCAACAGACCCACCAAGCCACAGGCCTGACTGCCGTCCTGTGCGCGCTCAAACCAGACCATCGGATTCAGGCTCCAATTTCCCATTGTTTCCTCATCGTTCCGCGTAGCGGCAAGTACAGTAAAAGGCCCAGCGGGCCAAACATAAAGGTCAACAGTTGGCAGGGCAAAAGCGCCCACCGAGGAAGCTCATGCCGCATCGCATCCCGGGTTAGCCAAGCTCCGATGAACAGGTCAAAGGCCAGATAATGCACCCACCCGGCTAACACCGCCCGTGGCTGCATGAAGAGCTTCATCACTTCCGGCAGACTTCCAAATCCACCATCGCCCATGCCTGCCGAAAGCAGCCAGGCATAAAGGCTGCCGAGGACCAGCGGCATGAAGATCGAACAGACAACATGCGTCCAACGCCAGCGCGGCGCAAGCACGAGCAGCAGCCAGCAAGGGAGCACGCTCATGTTCGCGAGTTGAAACAGCGTCTCCAAAGTCTAGGTGGCCCTCTCTTGAATGTGCCTGCCCGGCATCCGGATTTGTTGGACCACTTCCATCGCCTGGCTCGCCCGCTCGCAAATGGATTCGCCCAACATCCAACCGCGCTGCACCAATTCCATCGCTTGACTCGACCACTCGCAAACTGATTCGCTCAACATCCAACTACGCTGCTCCAATTCCATCGCCTGACTCGCCCGCTCGCAAACTGATTCGCCCAACATCCAACTACACGGTGCCACTTCCATCGCTTGACTCGACCACTCGCAAATGGATTCGCTCAACATTTAGCTACGCTTCGCCGATTCCATCGACTCGCCCACCCTCTCGCAAATGAGCTTGCCGGGCAGCCAGGTTTGTCGCACCGGCTCCATCGCCTAGTCCGCTCGCTCGTAAACCAGCTTGCCCGACATCCAGGTTCGCTGCACCGATATTTTCTTCTCCTGCGCATCAAAGCCGAACTCTACCAAGTCGCCACGATCGCCGGGATTCAGACCGCGCATGCGTCCGCCAACGCGACCCGCTCGCGCTGCATTCGTCGTCGCCATCGTCACTGCATCGCGCAGACCCAGTCCGGCAAGGCGCATCAGATTCGTAACTCCGTCGTCCATCTTCAGCGCCGATCCAGCCAGCCGCGTACCGCCACGCAGAGTGACCTTGCCTTCCGGATGCAGCGTCACTTCGATTTCACCAAGCGCGTATTCACCCGGCGCACATCCCGCAGGCATTACCGCGTCCGTCACGAGCACGCTGCGCTCAATGCCCTTCGCGCGAAGGGCAACCTTCAAGAAGCACGGCGGCAAGTGGATGCCATCCACGATAAAGCTTGCAGTCAGACGATCTTCGGCCAGTTGCTCCCAGATGTAATTCGGATGCCGGGGCAGGATCGCATGCGCCCCATTGCCCAGATGCGTCGACATCGTCGCCCCGGCCGACACGGCATCGGAAATCTGCTCCGCCGTCGCCTTGGTGTGGCCAATGCTGACTACGACTCCTTCGCTCACCACCTCTTGAATGAAGTGCGCCGAGCCCTCGTACTCGGGCGAGAGCGTCAGCAGACGGATGTTGCCTTCCGCTGCGTCCTGCATCCGGCGCCATTCATCGAGGCTCGGGGGACGGGCCTGCTTTACCGGGTGCGCTCCGCGTGGACCATCCTCGGCCGAGATAAACGGGCCTTCCGCGTGGATCGCTTCGAACGCTTCGCCCTCGGGCAATTCGCGCCGCGCCTTCGCGAGGTTGCGAAACGCTCCTTGCATATCAGCGGCAGAACCCGTAATCACCGTCGGATAAATCCGGCTTACGCCGCAAGCAAACTGCGCCCGGATCGAACGGCCGATTTCTTCCAGCGAAGAGTGCGGGGAACAATAATCGACTCCCGCAAATCCGTTCACCTGAAGATCGATAAATCCGGGTGCCAGCCAGGTGTCAATTCCTTCGACTGGCCCGACCAATTCGTCCACTGCCTCAATGGCGGCACCGAATTCCACACGCACCGCATGGCCGGTTCGGTAATCAAAGCCAAAACATTTTGTACTCATCGTGATTTATTCACACCTTACCCACAGGAAGTGGCCGCTAAGCCCATCAAAACGCAAGAAATAAAAGTCGTGCAAAAACGCTTCAGCCGCGCAGTTTCTCCTTGCCAGAGTCCCCGCACGGCTGCTAAAACTGAGCAAGATCGTCGCTGCTTACTGACGCAGGCTGGAGAATCTCGGGGGAGGTGGCCAGCCGGTGAAAGTGAGCAGCGATCCGATCTCTTCCTCTTAAACGGCGACCGTTTGCGGTACTGCCGTCAGCCAGCCGAACTCATCCGGCAAACTTCCTTCTACAATTCCAAAAAATTTGTTCTGGATCTTTTCGGTGATCGGTCCGCGCTTTCCCGATCCGATCGTGATGCGGTCGATGCTGCGGATCGGAGTCACTTCGGCGGCAGTACCCGTAAAGAAGACTTCGTCGGCGACATACAGCATCTCACGCGGTATCCCCGTTTCAACGACCGGCAAATTGAAGCTCTTGGCAATTTTCACGATGCTGTCGCGCGTGATGCCAGGCAGCACGCTTGTGGCCAGCGCAGGCGTGTAAAGGATGCCGTCGCGGACCACGAAAATGTTCTCGCCCGAACCTTCGCTCACAAATCCATTCACATCGAGGGCAATGCCTTCGGAGTAGCCGTTGATCTTGGCTTCCATGTTGATCAATTGGGAGTTGTTGTAGTTACCGGCACTCTTGGCCAGCGCGGGCAGCGTGTTGGGTGCCATGCGGTTCCAGCTCGACACGCACACGTCAACGCCTTGCTCCACTGCTTCGGGGCCCAGGTACTTGCCCCATTCCCAGCAGGCGATGTAGCATTCGGTCGGGTTCGCCATGCCATTTACGCCAATCACACCGTAGCCGCGCAAGACGATCGGGCGGAAGTAGCAACTCCTCATCTTGTTCACCTGAACCAGTTCAATCATCGCATCGGCGATTTGCTGCTTGGTGAAGGCGCTCATATCCATGCGGTAAATCTTGGCCGAGTCGAACATACGGCGAACGTGTTCGTGCAGTCGAAACACTTTTGGGCCGTCAACCGTCTCATAACAGCGGACACCTTCGAAGACGGCGCTTCCGTAGCTTACGACGTGGCTTAGAACGTGGATGGTGGCATCCTGCCAGTTGATCAAGCGTCCGTTGTGCCATATTTTTTCGGTGGGCGTCATGAGATTTATTATAAGGGTGAAGTCAATGAAAAAACGTACTGCAATTGCCATTCTGCTCGGTGTTGTAGCTCTTGCCGGGCAAACCCCCAAGCTTAAGGAGATCAAGCCCGGCTGGAATTTGTTTTCGAAAGACAATGACGTCCAGATGGGTCGCGAATACTCGAAACAAGTTGAGCAGGAATACGATGTGCTGCCTCCTGGACAATTGACCGACTACATCAATTCACTCGGTCAAAGGATCGCTTCACAGCCACAGTCCAACGGCTTTCCCTATGTCTTCAAAGTTGTCAATGATCCAAATATCAATGCCTTCGCTTTACCCGGCGGCCCGGTTTACATCAACAGCGGGATTTTATTGAACGCCGAAAATGAGGGCCAGTTGCTTGGTGTGATTGCCCACGAGGCTTCTCACATTGCGTTGCGGCATTCCACCAATCAACTCACCAAAAGCAACGCGATTCAAATTCCGGCAATGATTGCCGGAATGTATGGGCAGTCGAAAGGCGGTATCACCGGCATGCTGACACAGTTGGGAGTGGGACTTGCGGCGAACGGAGTACTGATGAAGTTTTCCAGGGGGGCAGAACAGCAGGCGGATTTACTGGGTGCGCGCATGATGTCGCAAATCGGCTACAACCCGATTGAGATGGCCCGCTTTTTTGAAACGCTGGAAGCGAAAGCAGGCGGCAAAGCTGGTGCGAGTTTCTTTGCCTCTCACCCAAATCCCGGCAACCGGGTCAAGTACGTCAGCGAGGAAATAGCTCTTTTGCCGCAACGTGATTTCAATTCCGATACAGGCAAGTTCCGTCAGATGAAACAACTTGCCAGAAACTTGCCTACCCCAAAAAAAAAGCGCCCCGCACAAGAGGGCGGCCAAGCACCCAACCAGCCGCCGCAGAATTCCGACGGTAGCCGGACCTGGACCGGCGATGGCTTCAAGTTCAGCTACCCAGGGCAATGGCTCGCCTTTGGTGAAGCGAATGGCCCTTCGGTGACGATTGCTCCGCGGGAAGGAATCAAGCAGGAAGGCAATAGCGGCGCTCAGATTGGTTACGGCGTGATCGTCTCCCGCTATGAGGACGACGACGGCCGTTTCGATTTCAGGCAGGATACGCAAAAGCTGATTCAACAGATCATGCAACAGAACTCCTCGATGAGCCGTAGTCAGCCGCAGATCAACCAGCACCAGGTCAATGGGCGCAATGTTTACGTGACAAGGCTCAGTTCCAATTCGCCTCTTGACGGCGGCAATGAAATCGACACGGTTGTTACGATGGAGCACCGCGGCGGCATGCTCTATTTTGTCTTTATCGCGCCCGAGCGCGAGATGAACAACGCGCAACGCGAATTCGACAACATCCTCAATTCGCTGACGCTTCGATAGGCAGGCTCCAGGCATTGATTCGCCAACGGTGATCGCAGGACGCTTCGGCGGGCTTTGTGATTACGGCAAGCGAAGGTGCCCCGCCCCTGGTCCGATATTGGCAGCGGCAGGGCTTTGGGGCCTGTCGGCTGAGCGGGGGCGACGCTGATGCGGCGTGGGCTGGTATTGGCATTGCTTCCCCGCCTGCAATCCATTGATTCCGTTCAGGACGCCAAACTGCCGCACTCGCCCAATGGGTGTGCCGTTCCAATTGGCAGCGTTCCGAGGGCGCAGTGCCATGAATGCGTTTCAGGCGCGTCAGTTTCAGGCGCGTCAAATGCCAGCAGCACGAAGATGGCGATTTCTGTTTGACGTCGTCCCATCAGACCCAATGGTCGCGCTAAGGTCGGAATAGTGATTTACGATGCAATCCTGTTCGACTTTGACGGCACCCTGGTGGACAGCGAGCCGATCCATTACGAGTGCTGGCTGGAAATTCTTGCCCCCTTCGGCGTTTCCTTAACTTGGGAGGAATATTGCCGCAACTGCATCGGTGTCTCAGACCAGGCAATGGTACGGCAACTAGCCGACGGAATGGGGCTTGACTTCGAGGCAATCTACTCGCAGTACCCGCGCAAGAAAGAACTGCTGCGCGACCGGATGCTGGCCGCTCCGCCGATGGAAGCCGAGATCAGGGATTTCTTGTTGGGGTTTGAGGCTTTGCCGATGGGGCTCGTCACGTCGAGTTACCGGCTGGAGGTGGAACCGGTGCTGGAGGCTTTGTCCGTGAAGCAGCGCTTCGTGGCAGCGGTATTCGGCGATGAGGTAAAAAATTTGAAGCCCCACCCCGAGCCTTATCTGCTTGCCGCAGAAAGACTGGGAGTGAGGCGACCGTTAGTGTTTGAAGACTCTGAAGCTGGACTGGCGAGCGCAAGATCCGCCGGATTTACGGCGATCCGCGTCAAGAACCCAAAGGATCTGCCAAGTCTGCTTCGCTCAGCTATGCCTTCTTAGCTTCTGCTGCTGCAATCAGTTCTGCAGTCAGTACTGCACGCAGGATGCGAATCTTGTCGCGGCTGCGGGCCTTCTGCTTACGCAGACGGTGGAAACGGGACGAGTCCCCTCGGTTAGCTGCCATGGTAGGTTCCTTTCTCGAAGCAAGGAACTGATTCCCTAAATCGCGCTTAGTGCTCCTTTAAGAGTACTAAACTAAAGGTTTCCATGGAATTCGAAAAAGTATATGAGCCCCAGCGCTTTGAATCGCGCTGGGCCAAATGGTGGGTGGAGTCGCGTCTTTACGCAGCCGATGCGTCCGATGAGAGAAAGCCGTTTAGCCTGTGCATTCCACCGCCTAACGTAACGGGCAGCCTGCATATGGGCCATATGCTCGAGCACACGATGATCGACATGGTGGTGCGGTGGCGGCGCATGAGCGGCTACAACACGCTGTGGCTGCCGGGCATGGACCACGCGGGAATCGCGACCCAAATGGTGGTGGAACGGCAGATGGCCAAAGAGGGTCTTACCAAACACGATCTCGGCCGCGAAAAGTTTGAAGAGCGCGTATGGAATTGGAAGGCCGAATCCGGCGGGGCGATTCTACGCCAGATGAAGTCGCTTGGTGTCAGTTGCGACTGGACACGGGAACGCTTTACCCTCGACCCGGGGCTTTCGCGTGCGGTGCGCGAAGTATTCTGCGGACTGCACGAGCGGGGACTGGTCTATCGCGGCGAACGTATGGTGAACTGGTGCCCGAGCTGCGGTACGGCGCTCTCGGATCTTGAGGTCAAGCACGACGAGACGGACGGCAGCCTGTGGCACATCAAGTATCCAGTCATGGGGACCGATGAGTTTTTAATTGTCGCAACCACCCGGCCCGAGACGATGCTGGGCGATACTGCGGTAGCCATTCATCCCACCGATGAACGCTATCTGCATCTGCACGGCAAGACGGTGATACTGCCGCTGATGGGTCGCCAGATTCCGATCATCCTCGACGAAATGGCAGACCCGAAGTTTGGCACCGGCGTCGTGAAGGTGACTCCTTCGCACGACCCGAACGACTTTGAAGCCGGACAGCGGCACAAGCTGCCGCAGATCAAAGTGATTGGCGAGGATGCCAGGATCACGGCGAATGGCGGCAGCTATGCCGACCTCGATCGCTTCGAAGCGCGCAAGCAGGTTGTGGAAGTTTTGAAGGCGCTGGGGCTGCTTGAGAAGATCGAGCCGCACAAGCTAAGCGTCGGCAAGTGTGAGCGCTGCCAGACGGTAGTGGAACCGCTGGTTTCTAAGCAATGGTTCGTCAACATGAAGCCGCTGGCGGAGAAAGCAATTGCCGCCGTTGAAGACGGCCGCACGACGATCGAACCCGAGCAAAGCCGCACGGTGTTCTTTCACTGGATGCGGAATATCCGCGACTGGTGCGTAAGCCGCCAGCTTTGGTGGGGACATAGGATTCCGGCCTGGCACTGCCAGACTTGTGGCGAGGCGACTGTCGCGCGCGAGACGCCGGCGGCTTGTGTGCATTGCGGCAGCGCGAAACTCGTGCAGGACACGGACGTGCTCGACACCTGGTTCAGCTCCGGGTTGTGGCCCTTCTCAACGCTCGGCTGGCCGGATCAGACGGCAGACCTGAAGGTCTACTATCCGACAACGCTCATGATCATGGGCTATGAAATTCTGTTTTTCTGGTGTGCGCGCATGATGATGCTGGGCATTGAGTTTATGGGTGAGGTTCCGTTCCGGCACGTACACATACACGGCATCGTGCGGGACGCGCAGGGCAAGAAGATGTCGAAGACCCGCGGCAACACGGTTGACCCGCTCGAGATCACCGCGAAGTATGGCACCGATGCGGTGCGCATGGCATTGCTGACGGCTTGCACCCCGGGCTCGGATATTCTTTGGACCGAAGACAAGTTGCCCAGCTCGCGTGGGTTTGCGAACAAGATTTGGAATGCTTCGCGCTTTTTGTTTTTGAACATGGAGAAGGCTGAAATAACGCCGCATGTGCCGCTTACGTGGACAGCACAGTTCCTTGAAGAGCGCTGGATTCAGTCGCGGTTAAACGCAGCGGCGAAGGCCTGTAACGAAGCACTCGACGCAAACCGCTACCATGAGGCCGCGCAGACCATGTGGCACTTCTTCTGGGACGACTTCTGCGACTGGTACATCGAGATGATCAAGCTGCGCTTCAACGATGAAACACACCGCGCCTCGATCTGGGCGAACCTGTTGGGTACTTACGAGAAGGCGTTGCGGCTATTGCATCCGGCGATGCCGTTTCTCACCGAAGAGTTGTGGCAGCGGCTGCGCACGGAAGGCATGCCGGTTAGCGTTTCGGTGACATCGTACCCGGTTTTTGAGGCCACGCTTGAAGACGCTGCGGCCGAGCGGGAGATGGCGATACTGCAGGAAGAGATACGCCGCGCACGCAACGAAAAGGCGGCCAAGCAGATGGATCCGAAGCAGGAGATCGAAGGCCTGCTGCGCGGGCAGGGCAAAGAGTTTGAGGTGATCGAAGCGAACTCCGAAGTGTTCCGGCGTCTGGCGGGAGTGAAACTAAGTTTTGAGCACAATACTGAGCTAAGGGGAATTCAGTTGGTATTGCAGGCTCCGGCAGGCCAGACGGATGTCTTGCGCAAGCGCCTGGAAAAAGAAATCGAGCAGCTTGTGAAAGTGATCGCGAACACGCAGCGTCAGCTTGGCGATGAGAAGTTTACCGGGAAAGCGCCGGCCCATATCATTGACGGGATGAAGGTGAAACTCGGCGAATACGAGATGCAGCTTGACAAGAATCGCGAGGCATTGCGTGGACTCTAGCTGGAAGCATCCCGAAATCTTGTACCTGGTAGAGCGGGCGCTCACCGAAGACCTTGCCACCGACGACAGGATCGACGGCATGAAGGTGAAGCTCGACGACTACGAGATGCAGCTTGTCAAGAATCGCGAGGCATTGCGTGGACTCTAGCTGGGTGCATCCGGAGATCTACGATGTGGTGGAACGGGCGCTAGCAGAGGACATCGGTGCTGGCGACATCACGACGAAGTTGACTGTGAAGGCCGGTCGAATGGCGCGGGGAAGATTCTACGCACGCGATGAAATGGTGCTGGCTGGCATTGAGCTGCTGCCCCTGGTTTATGAGTGCCGGGGCGGCGTGGACAGGCTGGAACTGAAGGCAACTTCGGGCAAGTACTGCGTGGATGGCGAGTTGATCGCCGAGGTGGAAGGCCTTGCGGCGACTTTGCTGGAATGCGAGCGCACGGCATTGAACTTTATGCAGCGGCTGAGTGGGGTCGCCAGTCTCGCGGCGCGCTTTGCG
>JBKJSR010000390.1:0-3739 GCA_046594355.1 Bryobacter sp. | reverse complement strand
TTGCTTCAGAGCGGTTGCCGCAGCGCGGTGTCCGCCTCCGGCATCAAAGTAAATAAAATCCAGTTTCGGCATCTTGCAACCTCATCGTAAGCGCCAACTTGCCAAACTACAACTTTTTAGCTCAAAAACAAAAACATTCACAAATGTTTTTTGTGTTCGTCACCCGGCTGTAATTTCAAAGGGCCATAAAGGATTCATGCAACGCTTCAAACAGCAACGCTTGCTATACTTCAGGCATCAAATGTTCTCAGGCCTTACCGTGCGGGGCGGGGCTGAAGACTTCAATGTCCTCGTGACGGAGTCTGCCCAATGAGTGTGTTTCCTCTCGTCCGCGACTTCATCGAAACCCGCGACCACCGCATCATGCACAGTGTCCAACAGTGGAGCGCCCCTCAGTGGGTCCGCTTGTGGATGATCTGCGCCACCCGTGGCGGTGATGGCTGGCTCTGGTACGCACTCGCCATCGTCATTCTGCTCTTCGGTGGACCGGAACGCTACCTCGCCGTTTCCAGTTCTTTCCTCGCCGCCGGTGTTGGCATCGCGTTCTTCCTCTGGGCCAAACGCCTTACCGGCCGCCGCCGCCCCTGCGACCTCGAACCCCACTGCTGGTCCAAACTCCTTCCGCCCGATCGCTTCAGCTTCCCATCGGGCCACACCATCACAGCCTTCTCGATACTCACCCCGCTCATGGTTTTCTACCCGGAACACACGATCGAATTTTCCTTCATCGGCCTCTCGATTGCCACCAGCCGCATCATCCTCGGCATGCACTTCCTCAGCGACGTCATTGTCGGTGCCGCAGCCGGTACCTTCCTCGGTTACCTTGCCCTCGCTTTCCTCAGCTAACAGGCTCCTCCATTAGCCGGGTCTCCTCAGCTAACAAGCTGAGACAATAAATGCGTAGTATCCAGATCATGCTTCGCTCTTTTTTCATCTACCTCAGCCAACAGAAAAATCTCCGCCGCTGGATGGAACACTCCACCTTCGCCAAGCCGCTCACTCGCCGCTTCATCGCCGGCAACACCCTCGAACACGCTCTCGCCGTCTGCCAGAAGCTGAACCGCCAAGGTTTCCTCACCACGCTCGACCACCTCGGAGAAAGCGTTAGCCTGATCGAAGAAGCCAATTTCAGCCGCGATCATTGTCTCCAGGCTCTCCTCCTCATCCACGATCGAAAAATCGATTCCACCATCTCGATCAAGCTCACTCAGATGGGCCTGGATATCGACGAATCGCTTTGTTTTGAAAACGCCCGCCAGCTCGTCGCTCTCGCCAGCCAAACCGGCTCCCGCGTCGAGTTCGACATGGAATCGAGCGCCTACACGGACCGCACCCTCTCCATCGTCCAGCGTCTCCACGCCGAGTTCGGTTGCGTCCGCGCTGTCCTCCAGGCTTATCTCTTCCGCACCGAAGCGGACATCGTCGAACTCAATCGGCTAGCCCTTCCGGTCCGCATTTGCAAAGGTGCTTACGATGAACCCGATACTCTCGCCTACGAAAACAAAGCGGAAGTCGACGAAAACTACCTCAAGCTCGCTCGCCTTCTCCTCGAGCACGGCAACTGCCCCGCCATCGCTACGCACGACGACCTCATGGTCTCCGCTGCGACCCCTTTCCCCAAAGACAAATTCGAATTCCAGATGCTTTACGGTGTCCGTCGCGACCTCCAGCGCAAACTCCTTGCCCAGCGCTACCGCATCCGCATTTACGTCCCCTATGGCGAAGCCTGGTACCCCTATTTCATGCGCCGCCTGGCAGAACGCCCCGCAAATGTACTTTTCCTCGTAAGAAACTTTTTCAAAAACTAAGTCGTCTAACGGAATATGAAATGGTGGTGTCTTCTCGCCGCGAAGCTGGCATTGCTTGCCGCCCTCCATCTCGGCTTCATCCTCTGGATCAACGGGTTCTTCCCCAAAGCCGTCGTTGGTCTCCACCTCGGCTATAGCTTCGCGGTGTTCGGTGCGGACCTTTTCATCTTCGTCATTGGATACGCCCTCTGGCTAGACCAGAAGTATCGCTGCCGCAATTGTCTCAGCCGCTTGCGCATGCCACTAGCCAAAGGCAATTGGTCCCACGCAACTCTCTTCGCCCCGCCAACACTCGAATGGATTTGCCCCTTCGGCCACGGCACAATGCTCCAGGATGAAGGCCACCTCTCCAGTGGCGAACCCGATCACTGGATGGAAAACGACGCCGACTTCTGGAAAGCCTTCGAAGACTCCTGGCGCAAGAGCTGACTTACTTCTTCGCTGCCTTTTCGGCATCTACCAGCGCCTGTATCTCCGGTGGCAGTGTAAACAAAACTTCCGGCATCTTCTCGTTAAATCGCACCGTCGTAAACGTCATCACCATCGATACAGGCCCCATCTCGTTCGTCATTTTTACGGGCGTCAGAATCCCGTCCACCTTCCGGTATTCATCGACGGTGACCGCAATTGGCACCTCCCCCATCGGCGATGGCATGATCATATTGGTCCGCACCAGCAACCCCGTCGCCTTGTCGTAAAATTGCTCCTCGGGCTTGCCTTCTTTGGGCGTCATCCGCAGTTTGTAAACCGTCTTCCCGCCCATCGCTTCCTCACCCAAAAACTCCGACTTCTGGTAACAACTGTCCGTCTCCAGCGCTCCTCGTCCATACTCCGCCATTGCCCCCGAAGCACAAATCGCCAAAAACTTCTCGACTCCTGTCTTCAAGCGCGGCCCCAACACCGTCTTGTCCCAAACCACACTCCCGTTGCTGCCGTCTTCCTGCTTGCCAATTCCCGGCAGATCCACCACCGTGTAATACTTGCCGCCATCCACGCGATACATCTTCATATCGCCGCGCACATTCTGGCCCTTGATCTCCATCGTGCCCAGCATGCTTACGCTCTTCACTTTCGCGTAGGCTTCCTTGCCCCCGGTTAGCTCCACATATCGGTCGAGCACCTGAGCCGCCGTCGGTGTTGGAGCCGGTGGAGCCGCTTTCTGCGCAAAGGCAAAACTAACGCTGAGCAGGATGAGAATCGTTCGCATAAATCCAATCTAGCGCAGCTCCCAGCGCCCGGTCTTTACCCGCCCGCAACGCCGCAATGCCATGCACAATTTCGACATCAGGCTTCACCCCGCGTCCCTCCAGCTCAACTCCACTTTCGGACACATAATTCGCCACCGCAAACTGAAACAGGTCCCCGTTCGGCAGGCTCTCGATCACGCTTGGCAACGCCGCACCCGCCGTCCTGCTCCCAAAAATCCGCGCCCGTTTCAAATCCTGCATCCCTCCCGCAAGGATCTCGCTTGTCGAAGCAGAAGCCCCATCCACCAGAATCGCGAGCGGCCCCGCAAACCCGTTCAGGCGCGGAATCACAACAAACTTCAGCTCCACTCCGCGCTGATACATCGTCCCCAGCTTCACTCCACTCTCCTTCAGAAACCATCCCGCCATCGCATTCGCCATCACTGCCACCCCGCCGGGATTGCCCCGTAAATCAATGACAAACCCGCGGCACTTCACGCAACTCTGGATCGCCTTTTCAAACTGCGGCAACACCCTCACCACATCGAGAAACATGTCCAGCCGGAAATACCCCACATCCTTAGCATTGCCAACCAGCGCAAATTCACGTCCAACATTCATCCCCTGCACAAACCCAAAGCCCGTCGAACCATCTCCCTCCGGCAGCTTCAACGCAACAGTCTTCGCCGTCGTGTCGTCCACCAGAAACTCATACTTCAGCGTCTCTCCCGCAAAGCCGCCAAT
>JBKJSR010000646.1:0-5527 GCA_046594355.1 Bryobacter sp. | reverse complement strand
TGATCCCAGCGGACTGACGCACGCACTTGCCCGGGTCAATCTGGTGAGCAAGGCCTTCTGCCGCTCAAAGACAAAAGGGCCGGCACTCACGCGCTGACCCTGATGAAATATGGCTCCCCGGACGTACCGATCCTGAGAACTGGGAAGTCGCTTTCTGCCTGTTGGCGAGCCTCACAGAATGACACTGCAGGTCTACATTTCCTTAGCCCGTTCAAAGTACCATCATCTCCATGCCTGCACCAGTGCTCCAACTACCCGAAACCTTCGAGCAGTCGCGCGCCGCTCTTGATCCGGCCAGTGCAACCTACGCCACAAAGCTCGCGCAGTTTGTACAGCCTGTTGAAGACACTGAGACCGAGGTCGTTGACTTGCTCTCACGGGTACTTGCCGGGACGGGAAGAGCTGTGCTGCTTCTTGGGACCACGGGCTCAGGAAAATCGACTTTCATCCAGTCCCTAACTTGGAGAAAGCACCTTGGCCTAGCTAGGCTCCAATCAATCGACTGCTCGGATTTGAGCGAAAGAAACAAGCTACTTGAACTTGGAACACGGCTGCAGACCGCAGCTGATCAGGCGCGGAGGAGCAAAGGCTTGACCGCAATCTCCATCGACTATTTGGAAAGCCTCGGGGGCATACAGAACGAGGAGAAGCGCGCCTTCTTTCAAACACTTAATGGAATTCTTCGAAAAAGTCCAATTCTGGTTGTTTGGCCAGTAACTAAGGGCGAAGATGCAACTTCGATGATCACCGAGGCGAAGGCTGTCTCGGGTACCGTCTTCGATAGCCAAATCCCAATCCTAAATTTTCACGGCCCAAAGACCGAAGCGTTTTCATCTATTGTCCGCAACACCATTGCAGTATTCAATGAAGCGAAGATGCTGCAGGATTTCCTTTTAACCGATGCTGAACTTGACAAAGTTCGCGATGATCTAGTCTTCGACAAAGAAGCAGATCCTACTATTCGAAGCTATATTCAGAGAGTGCAGTTGCACTGGTCACAGAAGTCGGGGCAACTTAAAAATATCAATGCCAAGCTGCCAAAGCCAAATGAAGTATGGTGTGTCTTTTGCCACCCGATGGCAGAAGATGTTGTTGCAATGTTTGCAACGAAAGGAAGCGAAGCCACAAACGCTTGGATCGCTTATCACGCCAAGCTTTGGGAATACGTGCCAGGCACACAGCGCGCGGCTCGGTGGAAAAATCCTACTCGATTGCAGTATGCAATTGGCGGCGCACTAGTTACTCGAATATTGCACCTATCACCACAGTCACTAGTTTCAGTTTGTATGGCGTACAGCACTGACTCCAAGTTGGATCCAGTAAGGGTAGCCGGACTAAAGGAATGGAATGACAAGTCAAAGGCGAAGGACTACGTTGGTACATCCGCTTTATATCGACAACTTATTGGAAGTCCTCCATCCAGAGGGAAAACAAAGGGAGGCCCTGCCGCGTCGGCACGCCTGGCCGCTACCATGCCTTTCGAAGTATTAAACAAGATCGTTGCAGGTAGCGGCAGCGATAGGTACGTAAATCACGCTATTGCTGCATGCCTGCGAGACAAACTCCCATCCAATTTCGGCGTAGTTGCAGAGCAATTGCATCCGTGGATACCTGGAATCTTTCCTGACATCCGGATCGATATGCCGGATGGGCGTCAGATTTGCCTAGAGTTTTGTTACACGAATAACCAGAAGCCCGGTGGGGTCGCGGATTATGTTCTCGACAAGCTTGCGATCTATATGGATCAACTCGAACAGTACGTGGGCGTCGGAATAACTTGACGACCAAGTTGAGCGTGGAGCGAGCTAACCCTTCGCTCAAGCGGACATGCCTCCGGTTTGCCTAGCCGCTGGCACGGCTGGGAGGGGGAGGTCACAACGGCCGCTCTGGCTGTGCGGGATAGCTGTCACAAATGCCGACGACAGCTGACGTCTGATGAGGCGAACCTTGAGCCGACAGATTCTTCGACCTTAGACCTGTTTTTGAGTCAGGGAAGCTTTCGAATGTGAACGGTGAGGGGCGGATTACCTTGTTCGTTGCTAGAAAAATACGCGCTCGGTGTCCCGAAGAACAGCCATCTCGCCCCGGTAGGGACCGTCACCATGATTTCGCTTCCTACTGGTAAAGCGAAGTCATTTGGTTCATCACCTGCTTGGTAGGTATAGGCATTCCCACAGCAAGGGGTTCGAAGGTTGGGAAGACCTGATGGAATAGAGGCGTCGCCGTAGAACAGACCTGTGGCACCCATAAACGACGGTGGCGTATTGTTGTTAAATGAGACGTACCTGCCGGTGACAGATAACGCAAGACGCGATCCCGCCGCGATCTGCTGCGCGGCGAGATCTATGCGGCTGGCGCTTCTAAGTTGATCGTATTGGCCTAAACTTTTCAGGATTGGCCAATTTCCTTTAGGGTCAACAACGACATTAGTCATTTCCGCGACATCCACGCGATGCTGAAAGGTGCTGCTAGTGCTTCCGGCGTGGTTGGCATCGCCGCTGTAGCTCGCCTGAATTAGCACCGTTCCTGCGGCTGCGAAGCTAACAGTGCATCTGCCAGAGTCTTGCGCAATCGCCGCCGTGCAGAGCGTAGCCCCACTTTGTTCGCGAAAAGTGAAAGTGCCCGTCATGGAAGGCAATGAAATATCTTTAGCGCGAGTCACGCGTCCAGTAAGCGTCACATTGCCATCGATCTTGGAGGGTGAAGGAGTGACCTCAACAATGGTGGAGCTCTTCTCCTTTCCCACTACGACCTGCGAAGAAGTTGTGAACCCGCCACTGACACTTTTCACCGTTATGGTCGAGACGCCAGCCGCCTGCGGAAAGACTATCCGGACAATTCCTCCAATGCTGTCGGGTGGAAACAACTTGACAACGCCGCTGTTGTCGGAGCTCCATGATGTATCAGGCGGTACTCGCACCCGCTCCTGCGTTACAGGGTCAATCAGCTCAAGTGCACCCGTGGCACCTGTGGCGTCTAGGCGAAGTATTCCAGGCGCAAGCACCGGGTTTACAACTCTAATTGAATAGCTGCCTTTAGCGCCGGTAGCTTTGTCTAGCGCTTCCAGCGTTGCCAAACCGGGTGTTTTCGTCACCAAGAGTCCGAAGTTCACGTCCACCACGTCTTTATTACTGGACGTCCAGCTCAGACGATCGATGCGCAGCAAGGTGTCAGCCCCCTTAGCACTGAGGCCGATCACTTTCACCTTGTCGTCGGTTGCCGGGTTGATGATGAGCCCAGGCGCATAGGTAATGCTCAGCGGCTTCATCTCAATACTGGTCGCGCAATCCACGATGCCAAAGCGGTTCTGGCACAAACCGAATCGAACAGGCTCGGCATTCCAAAACTCATACGCTAGTCTCACTTGAGCACCTAGACTGAACGCATCATAAATCTTTAAGGGAGAAAGCTTGGCTAGAAACGCGCCGACAGAACTAGCTGTCTTAGCCACCCCTTCCCCAGATAATGCGCAACCCTTCACGACGGCGAGCTGGATATCGCCTTTCTTAAACTTTGAAAAGTAACCAAGCACGGTATCCATCGACGGCTCTAGATATAGCGCTGCTAATTCCGGTGCCTTCATCAGTTCCTGTGTCAACTCGTCTACACAGGGAGCGCCGCTCAGAACCAACGACAACACATTTCGGGTGATGCTGAAAAAGTTCTGCGCACGCGATAGAGAGGTCTGGGCGATCACTAAATTTAAGTGATCGCGTCCATTGTCATTGGGTATCCGTGTCTTACTCCCACCGAATGCGAATTGGGACAAGAAGCCACCCTCCGGAAGAATAAAATCGCCTGTCTTTTCCCCAGGATGGACTAGTAAGTTGCCGTTTAGGGTTTCGGTCCAGGCACCCCATGCGATTGGCATGGAATTAGCGATCGTTCCGAGGACATCTATGCTCACTGCCATCTTTCCAAGACCGGAGCCCACTGGCGGGCCCTTGAGCAAATACGGGTAAGGCGACTCAACGCGGTCCCTGACAAGGCCCTTGAGTACTGAAGTGCGCGGTTCCAGCTTGTAGGTGAGGGATATAAGCGACTGCAGAACTGTGTCCTGTACCGCTTGCAAGACTTGTGGGGAAGACGCAGGTGGAGACTGCTTTTCAAGCTCGGCCGCCACTAGCGTAACCAAAAAAGGATAGGCAGTTGTGCCCTTAATGACCGTGCTCAGCTCCGACCCAGCCACTTTTCCGGAAAGATCACCCAGAGACAGCCGGGCCAATGCCAAAGCTGTGGATGCGGCGGAAAGCCCATCCGCAGGAATCTCGCCCACGCTAGCCAGAATGATCTCGTTATTGGCGTTTACGGCCAGAACTAAAGCGCCCGCTCCCGTAGAAAATGCAGGCAGTTCGCCGCCAGGGCTGACCAGGCCTTGGGCGCTGCTTATCGCGGTAACTAAAGCACGCGTCGCCGCCGGAACAGCACTATTTAGGCGAACTAAGACGGTGGGTGATTGACTCGCCACCGGCCCAGCATCAGGGGAAACGCTTCCGCCGGATGGCGCTGCAGGGGAAAAAATTATGCCCTGCGGTGGTGTCGGCGCTGCAACCGGCTGCGCTGGAACGGGAGTCGTCACGTCAATTGCTGGCAGGGGAGGTACGGCGGGACGCGCGGCGTCTAATGGGACTACAGTGTCACTAGATGTCAACGGCGGCGGCGGCACGACAATATCGGGTATGACAGCGATTGTCGGTGGCGGACTCACGACGGGAATGACATCCAATGACGTAGGGCCAGTCGATCCACCGCCACCGCCACCGCACGATGTGAGCGAAACAGCGACCGACATCAAAGCACAGCGCATCCACACAAACATACAATTTCTCCCTAATTCAACGTGAGCCCTTTAGGTGCTCCGGCCCACACTCTGGATTTTTGAGCTTGGGAAATTTGAAGGCATCAACTATGTGGGGGATGTCGTACACCACGGAAACGTGCTACTAATGGCCGGCCGCGACGCGATTCCTCATCGGCACAAACTCCGGTCGAAACAACCCGCCTTGTCGGACAAGATCAAGCGTTAAGCGAGATATGCCGGCTCCACTTCTCACACTCCTCCTGCTTTCTCACCAGCGCCGCCGGTTTACCTCGGCGCCACACGGCCATCAGCAGCGCGTCTGCAACCAGCTGCGAGGTCACGCTGTCTTGCATCGACCAGCTGACGACCCGGCGTGAGTACAAGTCCAGCACCGCGCCCCATTCCAGCCAGCCCGATCAATCTCTTACTGTCGGGCTTCATCAAGCCCTTGCCGGGAAATGCCTGCTGCGGATCTGCCGCGATGTCACGCACCCACATGCGCACTACGTTCTCAAGAACATCAAGGTCGCGTGCGGCTTGCGCCACCGATGTTGTGTGGGCCCGATGTCATCAGCGAGTCAGTTAGCGCCACGAAGGGCGCGATATAGGGGCTTTTTCCATGTTGGAAATAACTTTTTTTGGTCACAGATAGGGTGGATAACGGATGGACCGGTTTACGAAAAACCATCTTTCTCAACTCGTCGAGGACCCGGGGGGGCGTGTGAC
>JBKJSR010000589.1:0-13124 GCA_046594355.1 Bryobacter sp. | reverse complement strand
GCGCTATCGTCTGTGCCTATCGGCAAGAAAAGCGACTCCAGGCCAAGTTCGGCGCGGATGGATTCGCCGAGGTCGTTTGGATACTCCGGGCCGAAGAAGAAAAGATTGACCCGCGTGGGAGTGAGCCGCCAGCCTTCGGGACGTTGCTGATAGAGGTCCCAGAACGCTTCTATCTCGAAACAGGAATCCGAGGCACGCCATTTCTCCATGGCTTCGAAGAGTTCGGGCAATTCGGCCGGGACGACAAAGACTTGTTCGACAAGCGCCGGCTCTGTGGGATCGACGGCGGAGATCCGCAGATAAGCTTGTGGAAACTGAGTCGAAAATGGGAATCTGGAGAGGGCTGAAGCGAATTTCCGGTGCATGCCAAGCGCGGAGTGATTCTCAAGCCAAATAGACAAATAAAGACGGTCTGCCATCAAATCCGATGGTAGCGCGGGCACGCCGTTCCAAGGACAATAGAAGTACATTGCAAAGTAAAATTGAGGTTTTGTGTGGAGTTGTGGTTCTGGACAAGCCGCCGGGCTGGACATCACACGACGCGGTAAACAAAATGCGGCGGATTGCGGGGACCAAGAAGATCGGACATCTTGGGACACTGGATCCGCTGGCTACCGGTGTGTTGCCCCTGGTAGTGGGAAGGGCGACACGATTGGCGCAGTTTTATACGAAAGATCGAAAAGGGTATGCGGCGCGGATCCGGTTTGGAAATGCGACGGACTCGTATGATCGCGACGGTCAGGCGACGTCGGAAGCGCGGACGGTGGAGTTGAAGCGGGATGAGCTGGAGGCGATGATTGGGCAATTTCGCGGGAAGCTTTCGCAAATGCCGCCGGCAGTTTCGGCAAAAAAAATCAACGGCGTACCAGCTTACAAACTTGTCCGGCAGCAGAAGCCCGTGGTGTTGGAGCCGGTAGACATAGAAGTCTTCCGGCTGGAAATTCAAGGGATCGAGGGCGCGGATCTGCTGGTCGAGATGGAGTGTTCGGCGGGGACTTATGTCCGTTCGATCGCGCATGAATTGGGCCAGTTGATGGGGTGTGGAGCATATGTGCAAGAGTTGCGGAGAACGCTGAGCGGGGAGTTTTCGCTGGACCAGGCACGCACGCTCGAGGAGCTGGAAGCGCTTGCGGCGGAGGGGCGTTTTGAAGAGGCTATGTTGCAGGGCGAGAAGCTGCTGCCGGCATTTCCGAGTGAAGCAGTAGATCTCCTGACAGAAGCGCAGATCCGGCAGGGACGCGACTTCCGGACTTCTCCGTTCCGGATTTCTCAGGACTCACGCTATGTAAAGGCGATGAGCCAGAGCGGCGAACTGGTGGCGATCGGGGAGCAGAAGCTGCCGAATCTGTACCACCCGATCCTGGTGATTTAGCATTTGCGGCGTTTTTTCGAGACCCAACCGGGTTTGTTGATTTGTCTGCTGCGTCCGAGAGCGAGAGTGTCGGCCGGGACGGGATCGGTGATCACACTGCCAGCGGCGACGTAACTGCCGGCTTCGATGCCGAGAGGAGCAACGAGGGTTGAGTTGCTGCCGACGAAGACATTGTCTCCAATGACTGTCTGGTGTTTGTCGACGCCATCGTAATTGCACGTAATGGTGCCGGCACCGATATTGACGCCAGCGCCGATGACACTGTCCCCGAGATAGGCGAGGTGCATGGCTTTGGCACCGGCACCGAAGCGGGTTTTTTTCAACTCGACGAAGTTGCCGATGTGAGCACCGGTTTCGACGTGATTTTCCATACGGAGGCGGCTAAAGGGCCCGATGCGGGCACCAGTTTCAATGGTGGAAGTGCCGACGAAGCAGTATTCCGCGACGACGACTTCGTCTGCGATGACGCTATCGCGAATGATGGTGCCGGCACCGATGGTGCAATCGGAGCCAATGGTTGTCTTACCGAGGATTTGGGTGAAGGGTCCGATGACGGTGTCCTGGCCGATCCGGACCGGGGAGTCGATGGCTACCGTTTCGGGCTGAAAAATCGTGACGCCATCGAGCATCAACTGGCGGGTCTTGCGGGCGCGGAGGATGCGATCGGCTTCAGCCAATTCGATGCGCTGATTGATGCCGAGAATTTCGCTGGAGTCATCGAGCACGAGAGCTTCGACGCGGTGGCCTGCGGCGCGAAGGAGCTCCACAATGTCGGTGAGGTAAATTTCGCCCGATGCGGGATTGGGTGTAAGCTTGCCGACAAATTGCCAGAGGAGCTGGGAGCCGATGCAGTAAATTCCGGAATTGATCTCGCGGATTTTCTGTTGCTCCGTGGTGGCGGCTTTTTGTTCGACGATGGCGGCCACACTGCCATCGGAGGCGCGCACAATGCGGCCATAGCCGGTGGGCTGATCGAGGATAGTTGTGATGAGGGTGGCAGCCGCTCCACTCTGCTGCTGGGCCTCTACGAGCCGTGCGATGGTGCTGGCGGTTAGCAGCGGGCAGTCTCCGTAGAGGAGCAAGGTGAGGCCGTCGTTTGGTGCCAGGTCCTGGCAAATCGCGACGGCGTGGCCTGTGCCGCGTTGTTCTTGCTGGGTGACAAACCGGCAAGCGCGGTGGGACAGAAGATCGCGCACCTGATCGGCCTGGTGGCCCACTACAACCGTGATTCTCGACGAGGGGACTGAAGCCTCAGCGGCATCCAGTACGTGTTCTACCAGCGTCTGGCCGCCAGCCTGATGGAGGACTTTCGCCTTGCGGCTTTTCATGCGGGTGCCCAGACCCGCAGCCAAAACGATTGCGCTCAAATTCAAATTTTGTTGCATAGGATTATCTTGAAGCCTGACTGCGCCGCACACGGGATTCTCCGGCGAGCTCGACAGCAATGCGGGCAATCGCCATGGAATCGTGGCGCACCTTCTGAGCTTTTGCGAGTAGCGGACGGCCCACGACTTCGACGCCCATTTCGAGGATGCGCGGAGTGTCGAGTTCTACCGGAAAAACCTTTTCGGCGGCATAGAGCCGGCGTTGAGATCCTGTAAGCGGGGTGGTGTTGAGGATGGCACGCTGTACGGTACCTTTTCCCCCATGATCGTGGATGGCCCGAATGTGCTCGGAGGCGGAGAAATTCATGGTTTCCCAAGGCTGCCACATGAGATTGACGAAATAGGCTTTGGCCGCCTTGCTGCGGCGAATCGCGGCGCCCATGCCATCGACGAGGAGATTGGGGATCACGCTGGTATAAAGGCTGCCTGGACCCATGGTGATGAGGTCGGCGGCGGCGATTGCCTCGAGCGCGTCGCGAAGCGGCTTGACTTTGGAGGGAATGAGTTCGAGGCGGCCGATGCGCTTGCGGCTTTTGCTGATTCGCGTCTCTCCTTCTATCTGGGAGCCGTCGGTCATGATGGCACGAAGGCCTACGTTTTCGCTGGTGGAAGGATAGATGCGTCCGAAGATGGCAAGTACTTCGCTGGAAACTTTGACGGCACGCGGGAAGTCGCCGGTGACATGAGTGAGAGCGGTGAGAAAGAGGTTGCCGAAGCTGTGCCCTTTGAGTCCACGGCCGGAGGAGAAGCGGTATTGGAAGAGTTGGGAAAGCAAAGCTTCGTCTTCGCTGAGGGCGACCATGCAGTTGCGGATGTCGCCAGGCGGGAGGATATCGAATTCACGGCGCAAGCGGCCGGAAGAACCTCCGTCATCGGTGACAGTGACGATGGCGCAAATGTCTACAAGGCCTTGCCGGGCATACTCTTTCAAACCGTGAAGGAGGGTGGACAAACCGGTGCCACCGCCGAGACAAACGATGCGAAGAGGCCCGGCCGGATCCCGGTAGCCCGGGGGAGGGGCAATCATTGAGGCCTATTGGGAACTGATCAACAATTCCCGGATCGGAGCATGTTGCATGAGTTCGGCAAAGTCGGGATCATTGTGAGCAGCGACACGATTCCTGGGGGCAATTTCGATCGCGCGCTTCAAGTGGGATGCGGCGGCGGGGATATCCTGCTTGAGTCCGAGGACGAGGGCGAGGGCGTAGTGAACGTAATCGGCATCGTCCTGCTTTAATGCCTTTTCAAAGCTGGACTGAGCGCCGTCGAGATCGCGCTTATTCATCTGGCTGATGCCGAAGTTGTAGAAATCTTCGACCGTTTCGAGCTTGACGGTTTTCTTGGCGAGCCTCTGCTGGCACATCAGCAAGTGCTGTCTGGCGGCGTAGCCGATTTCCTTGACGGGGCCGGCGAGGGAGCCTTCAAAGAGCTGCTTCGCCTTGGCGAAGTCGCGCATGTGAAAAGCCTGCATGGCTGCGTCGAAGGACTTCTGCTGCCCGGATGGTTCCGCGGGGGCGGAAGCGGGGCGTTTGATCGACTTGGCCGCCCCTGCTTTGATATTGCTCTTCTGCATCGAGTTCCTGTGTATCCGCAAGTTCATCCGCAATGAACCCACCGCCATATTGTAGCGCCCTCAGCGGCTCTCGTTGTAAACGCTCAGGCCGGTGACTTCGCGGTAGCCCAGGCGGCGGTAAAGACCGAGCGCTACTTCGCTGGACTCGAGGACGCTTGCTGTGAGCCCGGTTTGACTCGCCAGCTCTTCGATGGCAAAGCGGACAGTGCGTTCGCCGATGCCTTTGTGCTGGACATCCGGGAGAACAGAAACGCCGTAGAGCCCAAGTACACCGTGAGCAGGCAAGACGCAGGCGGTGGCCACGGCGCGATTGCCCGAGTAAGCTACGAAGCCGCGCATGGGCCCCCGCCAATAGTCGGAGGCATGATAGACATCGAGGAAAGTTGCGAGAGGAGTGCGGAAGGCGACAGCCATCACGTGACAGAAATCGAAACGCGAGGCGGGAGACTGAACCTGATGGAGATCAAGGGAGGGGAGAGTGCGAGTTGGGGCTTTAAGATCCGAAGCGAACATGCCCGTTCCGCGGAGAAGTATCTTCGGCCCGTAAAGCTCTACCAGAGGGAGCACGCGCGAATGCAGACGTGCCGGGACGAAGTGCTCGACGAGCCACAGGCTCCAGCGGGCCCTGCGGCTTTGATAGCGGGCATGAACATAGTCGAGTTTCAATTTGAGTTCCCGCTCGTCGGCGACAGGTTTAGTGAGGAGAACGGAGTTGAAGACAGCACCGGGGAGGCCGGAGTAGACGCAGAGCAAGCCGTCCTCTTCCCACACTTCCGCTTCCGCCCGGACACCTGCGAAGGTACGCATGGTGTCGAGCAGATTGGCTACGAGAAGGTCTCTTTGCTGATCAATCGATTGCATAGCGGATTGGCGTTAGAGCAAGTTTAGAGGGTCCACATCGATCACGAGGGCGGTGGCCGGCCAGTTGCGCTCAGTGGCGCGCTTGCGGATCCTATCGAGGACTTCTGCGAGACGCTTGCGCTGGCCGGCCTTGACCAGCATCTGATAACGGAACTCCTTGTTCACTCTGGGGACTGGGGCCTCGGCAGGACCGAGAATGCGAACGCCTTCTTTTTCGTCTTTGAGCAGTTCTGCGATTTCGCCGCTCATGCGGAGGGCCTCTTCCTGTTTTTCGCTGCGAAAGACGATGTTGGCGAGCGAGGCGAAAGGGGGATAGCGCATGACCTTGCGGAAGTTCAACTCCTTGGCATAGAAGAGTTCGTAATCCTGGACGGCACTGAAGCGCACGGCGTAGTGTTCGGGGTTGATGGTCTGGAGGACTACGATGCCGGGCAGGCCGCCACGACCAGCGCGACCAGCGGCCTGGGTGAGCAATTGGAAGGTGCGTTCGGCGGCGCGGAAATCGGGCATGCCGAGGCCGATGTCGGCGTTGACGATGCCGACGAGAGTGACGTTGGGAATGTCGTGTCCTTTGGCGATCATTTGCGTGCCGACGAGGATGTCGAAGCTGCCCTCGCGGAAGCCGTTGAGGATCTGTTCATAGTCGCCCTTGGAGTTGATCGTGTCGCGATCCATGCGGGCGATGCGGGCCTCGGGAAAGGCCTCGCGCAATTCCTCTTCGATGCGTTCGCTGCCGCTGCCGATGAACTGGATGTGTTCGCTGTCGCACTTGGCGCAGCGGTCGGGAACCTTTTCGGCATAGCCGCAATAGTGGCAAAGGAGGCGGCGGTCGCGGCGGTGATAAGTAAGAGTGACGGAGCAGTTGATGCATTCCACTTTGTAGCCGCAGGAGCGGCAAGCGACGAAACTGGAGAAGCCACGGCGGTTCATCATGAGCATGGATTGCTCGCCGATTGCCAGCTTGCCGCGAACGGCTTCTACGAGACGGCGGGAGAATAGCGCGTTCTTTTTGGTTTCGAGAAACTCCTGGCGGAGGTCAACAATTTCGACGGCTGGCATGGGGCGGAACTCGATGCGATCGGGCAGGAGGAGACGCCGGTATTTGCCGCGATCCGCATTCTGGCGGGTTTCGAGAGAAGGCGTGGCGCTGCCCAGAACGACGGTGGCTTCGATTTGCTGAGCGCGGACAACAGCGACATCGCGGCCATTGTAGCGGGGAGTTTCTTCCTGCTTGTAGCTGCCGTCGTGCTCTTCGTCGACAATGATGAGGCCAAGATTGGGCAAGGGTGCGAACACGGAGCTGCGGGTGCCGATTACGACGCGGGCCTCGCCACGACGGATGCGCCGCCAGTATTCGGCGCGCTCGCTTTCACTGAAGGCGCTGTGGAGGATGGCGACCTGTTCTCCGAAGCGGAGCGCGAACTGGCCGGCCACTTGGGGAGTGAGGGCGATCTCGGGCACCATGAGCAGCGCGCTGCGGCCTGCGGCGAGAGTCGTTTCGATGGCCCGCAGATAGACTTCGGTTTTGCCGCTGCCCGTGACGCCCTGCAAGAGGAAGGACGCGTATTTGCCGGTGCCGATGGCCTGGGCGATTTCGGCGTAGGCGGCGGATTGAGAGGAGTTTAAAGCATGGGGGGGACGGTCTGCGGCGAGGCGGATCGCACTCATGCGCGGGGTCAATTTTGCGAGACCGCGACGGGCAAGACTGCGCGCGCTTTGGCTCGCGTTTTTGACCATGACTTCGACTTCGTCGAGCGGATGAGCACCGGGATGGAGATGAAGGAAGGCAAGTAATTCGCGCTCCCACTTGGGGAGTTTTTCGGTGGGTTCGGCGGCAACGCTCTCGACATTCAACTTGGTGGCGGGGGCGCGGAGAGGATCGCGTTCGTGGGCCTCTTCTTCCATTTTGAGGTAGCCCTTGCGCTGGAATTCCCTGATGAGTTGCGGGGCGTCGGGAGTGCGGCGCTTGAGCGCGTCGAGGGTCATGGGCCGTTCTTCAAGAGCCTTGAGAACGAGGAGGGAAGGGTCACTTGCTTCGGCGATGCCGAGCAGGCTTTGACGGGCGACGTCGCGGCCCGCGTCGGTGAGGGTGAAGACTTTGTTGCGGCGTACCTCACCGCCGAGAGGTGCCATGATGCGGAAGACTTCGCCCACGGGCGCGAGATAGTAGCGGGCGACCCAGAGACCAAGAGCGATGAGCTTGGCGTCGAAAATCGGATCGGCATCGAGGAGTTTTTCGATGGGGCGGACTTTGTAATCAGGTGTGTTGTCGTGCAGCTTGAGGATGGTGCCACTCAACTTGCGCTGCTGGAAAGGGACGAGAACACGGGAACCGACACACGCGGATTCGCAAGCCGCACCGGTCAGCGCGTAAGTAAAGGGCTGATCGAGCGGGACAGGCAAACAGACATCACAGTAAAGCGGCATGCGTCATTACAGTAGCCTGAAGGTGGCTTTGAGAGTGGGATAGAGGGTGCGATAGATTTCGTAGTGACGCGAATAGGCGGCGCTTTCGTGCGGGCGGGGATCGGTTGTGGTGGTGTCTTCGATGCAGGCGGCGCAGGCCTCCGTCACGCTTGAGAAGCCGCCGGTGCCAACCATGGCTAGAAGGCCCGCTCCATAAGCGGAGCCTTCCTGAGAGGCGACGGTAGAGACGCGGCGAGAGAAAACATCGGCGAGAATCTGACGCCAAAGCTGGCTTTTAGCACCACCTCCAGAGGCACGAACGCGGTTGATTTCGACCCCGATTTCGACGATGACATCGAGGCAATCTTTTTGTGAATAGCTGACGCCTTCGACGATGCCGCGGATCAAGTCGCGACGCTGGTGGCGGGCAGTGACGCCGATCCAGCCGCCACGTGCGGAGGCATCGAGATGGGGAGTGCGCTCGCCCATCAGATAGGGCAGCCAGAAGAGGCCATTGCAGCCGAGGTCGGCTTCGGCGGCCTGAGCCATGAGACTGTCGTAACTTTCAGCGGGAGCGAGTGTATTGCGAAACCACTGGAGGCTGAGACCGGCGCCCTGAGTGACGCCCATCACGTGCCACTTGCCGGGGACGGCGTGGCAGAAGGTGTGGACGCGGCCAGCGGGATCGTAAGCGGGAGCATCCATGTGGGCGAAGACGACGCCGGAAGTGCCGAGAGTGCAACTGGCGATTCCGGTTTCGACGATGCCGTTGCCGACTCCGCTTGCGGCCTGGTCGCCCGCACCGGCAACCATGGGTGTGCCGGGAAGGAGCCCGGTGGCTGCAGCGGCTTGTATCGTGATGCGGCCGCAGAGATGGGTGCTCTCAAAGACGGGAGGGAACCATGAGGGATTGAGGCCGAGCTCTTGCATCATGGGGCTGGACCAGGTGCGGTTGGCAACGTCGAAAACACCGGTGCCCGAGGCGTCCGATACGTCTTGCGCGAGCTCGCCGGAGAGCTTGAAGCGAACGTAGTCTTTGGGGAGGAGAACGGTGTGGAGACGGTTGTAGGAGGCAGGATCGTTGTCGCGGACCCAGAGCAGTTTGGGAAGAGTAAAGCCCGTGATGCAGGGGTTGGCGGTGAACTGGACGACGCGATCGCGACCGATGAGAGAGTGGATCGCATCGACCTGGGGCTGGCTGCGCTGGTCGCACCAGATCAGGCTGGGACGAATCACTTTGCCATCGGCGTCGAGCATGACGAGGCCGTGCATCTGGCCCGAGAAGCCGATGCCTTTTATGGAAGCGCCATCGATATGAGCCTCGCGCATGACGCCACGGATTGCGGCTTGCGCGGCACGCCACCAGTCGTCCGGATCCTGCTCGGCCCAGAGGGGTTTGTCCATGCGCATTTCAGCGTGCGCTTCGGTATGGCCAGCGGCGATCTTGCCGTTCTCGTCGAGGAGTAAAGCGCGGGTGCCGCCAGTGCCTACATCTATTCCAAGCCAATACATATTGTTGCGACCTTGCATCCTATCATCGGCCGTCTAGCGGCGGTCAAGTTGAGCCTGGAAAGGCAGGTAGGCGGCACCGAAAAGGCCCGCCTGGCTGCCGAGTTTGGCTTTTTCGATTCGCGTTTTGGTGTTGCGGTAAGTGAAGCTGCGGCGCTTGACTTGTTCGAGCATGGCGGGTGCGAAGTAATCCCAGGCGGGGAGCGGGCCACCGCTGAGCAGGTATAAGGGGAAGTTGAAAGTGTTGATCAGCATGGCGAGGGCGATACCGAGGGCTTCGCCCATCGACTGGAAAATCTGTTGCGCCTTCCAGTCGCCGGCGACAGCGAGTTGGTAGATGTCTTCGGCAGTGGGATTGGGGTGTTGGGTGACGCGCATGAGTTCGGCGGTGCAGGTGATCGCGGTTGCGGAAGCGTGCTTTTCGAGACAGCCCACATTGCCGCAACCGCAGGGGTTGCCGTTGGGGACGACCGTGAGGTGGCCGAGTTCTCCGGCCATGCCGAGGAAGCCGTGCATCACTCGCCCCTTGTAAACAATGCCGCCGCCGATGCCAGTGCCGAGGGTGAGCAGAACGAGGTCTTCGACATCGGCGCCAGCACCGATCCAGCTTTCGCCGAGAGCGGCGGCGTTGGCATCGTTTTCGAGGATGACGGGAACGCCCAGCCTGCGCTCGATGTCGTCGCGCAAGGGGAAGTCTTCGAGGAAGGAGAGGTTGTTCGAGTTGAGGATGATTCCCTTCTCCATCAGGATGAAGCCTGGAACACCGATTCCAACACCAGCAAAACGTCCGTCGATTTGTTTTGCGCGTAGCTCATTGATGGAATCGACGATTTCACCAATCACAAACTCGCGGCCTTTTTCCGGGCTGGTACCGGCAGAGACTTGTGCCAGCATGTTTCCGTCCCGATCTACGGCAGCAGCGCGCAGATTGGTTCCCCCGAGGTCCACACCAATTGAATATTCGATCACGATCTCAGGCTATCAAGAGGGCGGCTTGCATGAGCCCTCAATTTTGCATCCAGCCTGCATGAGTTCGAGCAATTTGCCGGCGGTTAGCCAGTTGCGGCCAGTGGAGAGGGTATTCAGCCTGGAGTCGAAGTAGGCGTTGGTTAGTTTTGTGCCGACGACCTCTGTAGCAAGGCAAAGGTAGATGTCGCGACCAAGGACGGTGTAACGATCCGGGGCGGATCGATTGGGGTCGAGTGAAGCGATGGAGATGTGGTGCAGCGGGCATTGGCGGTGAGTGAGGGGCGGCGGACGGATTTGCTTGTTTGTTCGAAGGATGTGGATTGGGCCAAATGGAATGCGGCCGGGAAGCAGGGGCAAAGGGCTCCGCAGTGGGCGGTAGCGGCAATTCGAGCTGCTGTGGAGTCTGGGAGTTTCGACGCTGGACTGGCGGTGGAGGAGCGGCTGTTTCGGGAGGCTTTGCTCGATGGGCAAGCGAAGGCGATGGTGCATTTGTTTTTTGCCGAGCGGGAGATGGGGAAGGCTGCGTTTTTGCCCAAGGGCGTGGTGGCGGCGGCGGTGGAGAGCGTTACGACAGTGGGTGAGGATGAGCTTGCATTGCGGGCGGGAGGGGTGTGCCGCATGAAGATATCGCCTGTAGAATTTGGAGCGCAGGTGGTGGAAGTGAAGTGGGAACACGGGATGCAGCCGGAGTTGTTGGCGGCGGCGCTTGGCTATGTGAAAAGCCTGGGAAAATTGGCGGTAATTTGCGTGGGAGGCGATGGCTGGCTGGGGAAAGCAGGCCTCGATGCGATGGAAGGACGGCGGCTGATTGAGAAGGGGATGGCGCTGCGGGCGGGGGATCTGGACGTCTTGATGGTTCGCGGTTACGGCTATCCGGAAGAGCTTGGGGGGCCGATGTATGCCGCAGAGAATTAGCAGTTAGTCAACGACGCCGAGCCAGACTTCGGAATCGGTACGGGACCCACTGAAGTAGATCCATTTGTCGTCGCGGCTGGAGGAGATTCCGCGACGCTCGACATCCCAGTCTTTGGACTGGACAACGATCTGCCGGACACCGGTATCGGTGTGAAGCAGCCAGATTTTTCCCTCGTGGACGAAGAAGAGACGGCGGGAATCGGAGAACCAGTGAGGGTCCTGGCCGACATCGCTCCATTTGGTGAATTTGGCCTCTTTGAGATCGTAGGAGGCGATGCCGGTGATGGCGCCATCGGACTTTTGGGTAAAGCCGGCAATGCGTTTTCCATCGGGGCTCCAATGCCAGGCGGAAAAGTTTTCTTCCTGCGTTTCCATCGGAGGAAGGGCCTGGGGGCTTTGATCGTTCCAGCGGCGGTCGGTATCCATGAGGAAGCTGTTGAAACCGAAGATGGTGTAGGCGAGCTTCTTGCCATCGGGACTCCAGACGGGCCAGGCAGTAGTGCCAGTGGCACCGCGAGTCATTTGTTGCAAGGCACCGCCATCCATCGTGTAAGTCCAAATTTCCCATGCGCCGCCGCGGTTTGAAAAGAAGGCGAGGCGTTTGCCATCGGGACTCCAACGCGGGCCGCGATCTTTGTATTGGTCGTCGGTGAGTTTGCGGAAGCCGGCTCCGTTGGTGCCGAGGACGAACAGTTCGTCGCGACTGGCCTGGGAATTGAAGGCAAGCCAAAGGCCATTGGCGCTGAGGTCGGGACGAGTGAAGGGAGCTTTGCCGCTGGTGAGCGCTTCGGGACTGGACTCGAGTTGTTCCTTGACGGGATCGAAACGGACCCGGTATAGATTGGCGAGCAGAGCATATTCGACGAAAGCGATGCGGCGGCCATCGCGGCTGAAACTAATGTGAGCGACTTCATCGACGGGCAGATGAATTGCCTCGGGAGCGCCCTGGGCTTCGCCACTTACGGAATCGATACGCATGCGCCAGAGGGCCATCTTGCCATCACGATCACTAATGAAATAGAGGTGGCCGCCGTCGGGGCTAAAGACGGGGTTCCAGTCGACGGCTGCATCGCTGAGGATGGCAACGGGCTCGGGAGTAATGCCATTGCGTGGACGAGCTCTTACGGTGAACAAGTCGCGCTGGCCGGAGCGGGAGGCCCAAAAAGCGATGCGCTCGCCGTTGGGGCTCCAGTTGGGTTGCACCGCATCGCCTTTGTAGACGAGGCGGCGGGCACCGTTGTCCACACGAATGGCCCAAAGCTGACTGGCGGCGGTGTAGCGATCTTCGGGGCGGATAATGCCTTCGGTGGCGCAGACGATCTCGCTTCCGTCGGGGCTCCAGGAGGGATTGTGGCCCATGGGGCTGAGCTTGCGGATCTGGTTGGATGCGATCTCGTAAAGGAAAATACCGCCGCTGTCGCGCTCGCTGCGGAAGGCGATGGTGGAGCCGTCGGGAGAGAGTGCGGGTTCGGTGTCGTCGGTTTTAGAAGTCTCTGTGAGGATGCGGGATTTTTTTGAATCCGTATCCATGAGGTAGAGATCCCACTTGCCGCGCTGGTTGCCGGCGTAGACAAGGGAGCTGCCATCGGGACTGATTTGAGGGAAGAACTCGGCACCGGAAGTCTCCGTCAAGGCGCGGAAGCCGGCACTCTCGAATTGCAGGGGCGCGGCGCTCTGCCGACTGCGCATTGCAAGCCAGGCGGAGAGCACAACCAAGACCGTGACGAAGCCGACGAAAGCAGCCTGGGCGGGAGCGCGCGACCAGAGGGGGAGTTTCGATTGGCGCGTCTCGAGGGGACGGCCGCTAGTGGAATGGCGTCCGGAGGTGGCGGCGCTGAGATCGCGCTTGAGGCGAGCGAGATCGGAGCGGAGTTCGGCAGCACTCTGGTAGCGCAACGCGGGCTCTTTTTCCAGAAGCTTGAGGATGATGCGTTCGAGTTCGGCGGGCGCTTCGGGATTTGCCGCCAGGAGGCTTGCGGGTGCCTTGTTGAGAATTGCATCGAAGAGGGCTGCACTGGTTGCACCACGAAAGGGGAGAGTGCGGGTGGCCATTTCATAGAGCACCATACCGAAGCTGAACAGGTCGCTGCGGGCGTCGATGTTTTCACCGAGAGCCTGCTCGGGGCTCATGTAG
>JBKJSR010000566.1:0-4266 GCA_046594355.1 Bryobacter sp. | reverse complement strand
GTGGCGGTATTCGATACGGTGGCGGAAACTTTCACAGAGCTAAAGATGGCCGGGGGGAGGTCGATTCAATTATTTCGGAGAAGGCGGGACGGGACGCTGCTAGTGAACAGTCTGCCTTCTCCAAAATAATTGAATCGACCTCCCCCCGGCCATCTTTAACTCTGTGAACGTTTCCGCCACCGTATCGAATACCGCCACCCGGTCGTCTTGCCAGTGCTCCTTGGTCTTCACTAGCAGCTTGCCATCCGGCAATTCCGCCAGTACCCGCGACACCAGGTTGTGGGTCGGCATCCCGCGCGGCATCTGATACTGCTTCCACTTCTCTCCCTCCAGTTTCACCAGATACTCCGTCGCTGCAAACCAGAGCCGTCCTTTTCTGTCCTCCAGAATGTCGTGTACGATTTCCCGCACATCCGCCGCTCCGGCGGGCGTCTGCCATAGCCCCGCTTGCATGTGTGCCACCCCATCCACCGTTCCTAACCAAAATCCCCCACCCGGCTCGGTCAACACGCTATAAATTTCGCTCGACAAACGCCCCTGCCGCCTTACTTCCTCTTTCTTGCCCCCCGCCACGAGATACAGCCGCCGCCCATCCAGCAGCCAGATCGAATCCTCGGGTCCCCGCCATCCAAAGCCTTCGCTACTCAATCCCTTCGCTACAATTTTCAGTTTTCCATCCCGCCAAACTATCGTCCCCCGTCCCTTCCCGTCGTGCATTTCTCCGGAAACAAACAGTTCGCCGCCCCCTCCAGGCTGCATATGGTCCAGATCCTTCAGTCCCATTCCGCCCGTATTCCACTCGGCCCACTCTGCCTTCCCCGACAGCCGTCCAATCCCCTCCGTCCCCGCTATCCATACTTCACCCCCAAATCCCGCGGTGATCTCCCGATAGCGGCCGATCTTTCCCGGTTGCGCATCCCGTAATTTCACCCAGCGCTTCGCCGTGACCTCATACATCTCGACTCGCCCCTCGAAAAGCACCACCAGTCGATCCCTTCCGAATAGCGCCATATCCAGGGGCGCGTCTGTGTGGCTCCCTTGCCATTCCGTCTTCCACCGGTCACCCTCCAAACGCATCAACCCAAGATTCTCAACAACCCATGCTCCCCCGGCCCCATCCGGCCATACCCGTCTCTGCCGAGGCTTTGGGTCAAGGGATGTCCTCCACGGATCTGCGATTTGGCGCACTCCCCGCCCATTGAGAACGCTCAGCTTCGTCACCAATCCGTGCCTCACCCAAATTTCACCATTACTTCCCCGGCTAATCACGCGGCTAAACGATTCCATCATCCCGTCTGCCATCGTCCAGTAACGCCAATTTCCCGCCCCTTGTCCCGCTACAGGGCAGAGCGCCATTCCCAACGCCAATGCGGTCCATCGCAATTGTTTCCAGGTCATACGCGATCATTCCATTCCGCTGCCACCTCTTCACATTGGTTGTAGCAATATCCCGACATTCGAGTTCTTCCGAATTGGTGCCAAAGTTCAAGACTTCCGTAAAACATATCACTAAAGGAATGCCAAAGACTCTTTTCTATATGTTAAATAAACTCCTCATTTAGTTTTCTGCGCAGCTAGTGCTTTGCAGCCTGCACAGGCCACCACCAGCGCAGGCTCGCCTCGTCGCAAATCTTCGAGATGGCCTGCTTCTCAATCAGATGGAGTCGCAACAATTTAACCTTGTCGTCCGCGCTCCAATGCCGACTTTCTTTCTTCAATGTCTTGCTCCATAGACCTCTTCGACCACTTTTCGTTTTTCGTTAGCCGATTCCTCCTATTCCAGCCGAGGTAAAACACTTCCACCCAACCTGCCTAGCCGAATCCGCCCCTCATTCACGGCACCGCTGAACCCGCAAGAGATTCCAAATTGAGATTAAAGTCTCCTAAAAAAACCTCGAATTTGCCCCATCCACTCGCTGTAGTCCCGGTCTCCCAGCGCCACTAAATTTCGTTTCCCCCACTCAATCGAAGGATTGTATTCAAAAATGCCTTCAACTCCGGACAAGCCTCGAAACTGCGTGTGCATGTATTTGTTTGTGCGGTGGCGTACTTGCTAGTGACTTTGCTGCATCGGCGTGCGGGGCAGCAGGCTGCCAACGTCAATCCGGCATTCTCCAGGCAAGTGCTTTGCCGTTCCAGCCGGGCGACTTTCTGTGTTCGCTGCCCCGTCCCGGTTTCGATGATGATCTGCACAATCAGATTCATCCGCCGATAATTTCACAAAAGAGCTACTCCCGGTCTCCCATCGCATATTGACGTTACCGTTTGCTCACAGTGCTACGGTCCATCTTGTCTGGGCAACGTTTCGGGTGCTCTTTCCATGCCATGGCGGCGGCCAGCAACTCCTCTCCATGGCCCGGCTGGATGTGTTTTCAGGACGATCTAAGAACCGTCTCATGACCTCTACGGCACTCTGGAATTCCTTCTGCGGACGCTTATCCCACCGCCGCCGCCACTGCGGATCGATGCGCTCCATGTAGACCCGAAAGAGCATGAAAAACTGGGGGCTGATCATGCAACTCGCTCAATCGTAGGGTGGAGATGGGAAAGTGAAGTCGGGTCAACCCTTCCAAAATCGTTGAGTTTTCGATGAATGTTTTGGCGCGACACATCGAGTCGCCGAAGATTCTTAAGACATTGAATTGCGTAGCCCCCACTTTTTCATGCTCTCCCATAACGGGGGAGAAGCTCTTTGATCCTTATATTTACAACACCTCATTCCATTGTGGCGAGGCTGCGTAGGCGGCATGAATCAGTCCCGCATGAGAGTAGGTTTGCGGGAAATTACCCCACATACGAGGAGGCTCGGGGTCATAGTCTTCAGAAAGAAGCCCCAGGGGTGACAGAGCTTCGTGAGTACGGTCGAACATCGCACGGGCCTCCTCGGCGCGTCCGGCAGCGGCCAGTGCCTCAATCAACCAGAAGGTGCAGATCACAAAGGCGACCGACGGCTTGCCAAAGCCATCGTTCAGGCTATAGCGCTGCAGCCAGCCGCCGCGCGCCAGGTCTTTCTGAATTGCGTCAATCGTGGTACTCAGCCGCAGATCTCCCGTGGGAAGGAATCGCAGGGGGGCCATCTGTAGTACGGAGGCATCCAGATCCTCGCCGCCGTAGTGGCCCACGAAACTTCCCCGGCCCGCGTTCCAGGATTGAGCAATGATCTCGGCATGGATCTGATCGGCCGCCGCGCGGAACTCGCCCGCATCGGCAGGTGCATGGCGGTCCGCAATCCCAGCCATCCGGTCAGCGGCTGCCCAGCACATGAGGCTTGAGAACGTCTGCGGCTTCCATTCGGTGCGATACTCCCAGATGCCCGCATCCGGAACGCCAGCGAGCGAAATTGCCTTTCGCGCCAGCCCCTCAATCAATTGCAGGGCCGCAGCCGACCGCTCCGCGCTCATGCGTTCGTCCAGGAAGATTGGTGTCAGCGCTAACACCATTTCACCGTAGATGTCGTTCTGGGAATGCTGCGCCGCCGCATTGCCAATTCTCACCGGCCCTTCGCCGTTGTAGCCCGGCCAGCTCTCAAGGATTGATTCTTCGAGGTTCTGCGATCCGTCCACTCTGTACAGCGGTGCCAGATTGAGGCCCTGTGCCCCACCCGCCACGTTCAGCAGGTATTGGATAAATTGTTCGCGCTCTTCAAACTGCCCGAGTAGTCCGAAGGCATTCAGCACGTAATAAGAGTCGCGCAACCAGCAGTAACGATAGTCCCAGGTGCGCCCGCTCCCGGGAGACTCCGGAATCGATGTTGTCATCGCCGCGATGATGGCACCTGTGTCCTCAAAGCAATGCAGCTTCAGCGTCAGCGCAGACCGGATCACTTCCTGCTGGAACAGTGGGGGAATGGCGCACTGCTTTACCCAGTGCTGCCAATAGCGGGCCGTCTCATTCCAAAAGCGTTCGCACAACGGCGACAGCGGCTCTTCCACGGGAGATCCCCAACTCAGCACGAAATGACGCCGTCCGGTTAGCGTAAACGGTTGGCCACCCAAGTAGGAAAGAGGGATGTCCGTAGTCAGTCGCAATTGGCTGGCGAATCCCTCAAAGCGCACATGGTGCGAACCCTGCGTGATCGAAGGCCGGGCCTTGGACCATCCCAGTCTGGGCTCACAGACCACGGCGATACGGGGGGTTCCCTCGATCGGTTCTACAATGCGTATCAACTGCGTTGGCCGGAAGGCACGGCCGAACTGCAGAAACCGGGGCGCGAAGTCGATCACGCGGAAGGAACCTGTGGACGTCTGAAAGACCGTTTCCAGGATG
>JBKJSR010000501.1:0-7709 GCA_046594355.1 Bryobacter sp. | reverse complement strand
CTCCCGGCTCTCCCGTCTATCTGGTCGGCGATCATCTCAACGACATTCGCGCGGCCCGCGAAAATGGAATCGCGATGATCAGTGTCACCACCGGCCCCATGACCCGTGAAGAATTGTCGGTCTTTGCCCCGGATTTCCTCTTAGACGATATTAGGACCCTTCCATCGGAGATAATAGAAAGTTAAATGTCTTTTCTTCGAGCTCTTGGTCTCAGCGCCATTTTCTTTCTGATCTCGTGTGGATTTACGGCGGGCGAATTGCGTCGCGCCGCCCCGCCGAAAGCCATCTTTGGCGGAACTCTCATCGACGGCACCGGACGGCCTCCCATCCCGGACGCTCTTGTTCTGGTCGAGTTGGATAAAATCGTGATCGCCACTTCTTCAACGGGCCTCAAGATTCCGGAAAACGCCACTCGCATCAATGCAACCGGCCTCTTCATCGTGCCAACGCAACTCGGTGCGCGGCTCGAATATGGTGCCACGGCCGATCTCTTTCTCCTTCAGGGAAACCCCCTCGAAAATCCTCTCCTGCTCGCCAACCCGATGCGCGTCATGAGATCAGGCGAATGGATGAATGCCAGCAAAAGATAAACCGGAACAAATTTTGGCGCATGAAGACGCTGCGCAATCTCTTTCCGTAAAACGCGCTGAAGTTGAATTTCACAACTTCGCCAGCCTTGGCGAGCCGGAGCGCGCCTTTCGCGTTTACGCGGAAGAGAATCACCGCCGTGGTGCAATCCTCGACGAAATGCTCGACTTCATCGGGCCAATGACTCCCTTCCTCGAAATCGGTTCGAACGCCGGCCACTCCAGCTACATGCTTGCCAACAAGTACGGCGCAGAAGGCTTTGCCCTCGATATCTCAGAAGACTCCCTGCGCTACGGCATCGTCCTCCGCGAGAAATGGCAACTGGAGAAAACACCAGTGCTCGTCGCCGGCGACGCCCTCCATCTGCCTTTCAAAGACAACTCCCTCCGCATGGTCGTTGCCTTCCAGATGCTCTCCCAGTTCATGGACATTGAGAGCGTGATCCTTGAGGTCAAACGCGTGCTTGCCCCCGGCGGCATTTTCTTTTTTGCCGAAGAACCCATGCGTCGGCTTCTCACTGCCCGTCTCTATCGTTGTCCCTACTACGACACGATGAAGCCCTGGGAGCGCAAGCTCTCCGACTGGGGGCTGCTGGGATTTCTAGTCAAGGACGTCATCGGTGCCCATCAGGAAGAGTCTTTCGGAATCCACCAGAATCATCGCATGTACCTCAGCGACTGGCATCGGCTCATCACCAAACACTTCGTTGAACAAGAGTACAAACTCTACGTCCCCGAACGCGGCTGGGCCGAACGTGTAGTCAAGAAAATCGCAATCCAACTGGATCGGCACAAGTCCCAATGGCGTGCCGCGCGTCTCATGGGTGGCACCCTCGCCGCCATCTGCCGCAAGGCCGGTACTCCTCCCGCCTTCCCGTTGCAGCCCGCTTTTGAATCTTTTTTTCGCTGCCCCGACTGCGCCGCCGATCTGAAACTCAGCGCAAGCCGGGCTTTGCTTTGTACTTCCTGTGCTTACGAAGCGCCCATCAACGAAGGCGTCTACAATTTGCTTCCTTCGCAGGACAAGCGCGAACTGTACCCTGGCGACCGCAACGACATCATCGACTTCTCACTCCCCTCGCACGAAAAACATCTGGGTCACGGCTGGCATGATCTGGAAGGCGTATACGGAAACAAATTTCGCTGGATCGGTGCCCGTGCCTCCGCCTGGCTTGAGAACGTGAAGGGCGGGGAACAGCGTCTCCGGCTGCGTGGTTTTGCCCCCGAACCTATCCTGCAGGCCAGTCCCCGTCCGGTGGTGGAAGTATTTGTCAACGGTCTGCCCCTCAAGGCTTGGCCCCTTGATCGCAACGGCTTGTTTGCCCTGGAAGCCAATCTCCCGGCAGCCCCGCGCTATGAGCTCGAAATCCGCGTCAGCCCCGTCTGGAAGGCGCCCAACGACGACCGCGACCTCAGCGTCAACTTCGGCATGCTGCGCCTCATCCCGCCGGAATGAGCGCGTAAACCGCTACCGCCAAAAGCGTCCCGGCCGCCACGCTGAGCATCCCCCCTGCCTTTAGCTTCGGCAGCACCATCGACATTCGCCACAACCAACCCGTTACCGCATTCCAAACGACTCATGCCCCCGGCGCGCTCGCCCCATAGCCCGGCTTACCCCGCATAGCAGCCATGCACAAGGCCTTTGCCTAAGGCTTCTTTAACTTGTCGCGCAAAGCCCTCCACCGCCGTTTCCAAAACCCGCCCCGTGCCTTCTCCTTCGCCCAGCGCGCCTTCCACCACCGCACCACCGGCATTTTCTTCCAAACACCATAAGCCGTCTCTCTGAGCGCACTTACTTTCTCGAACACCCACCGGCACCATCCGATCGTCAGCAAGGCTCCGCGTGTCAATTGAAAGATCCGCGCCACCAGTGCCGTCCCAATCACCTTTGCCGCAAAGATCGTCCCCAGACCCAGAATTCTCTGCCCGTCGGCCAGCCAGTAAAGCGCCAGCATCTTCAGTGGCAAGAGCACAACGCTGGGCAATCCAAACAACGCCAGCGCCCCATAAGGCGGCAACCCCGACGCCCAATTTTCGATGCTCCGGAACAGCGGCAGCTTGCCCAGCAGTGCGAAAACGGCCGAGAGCCGCCACTGCAATTCTTCGTAGGCGATCACCAGGGCGAGCAGGGCCAGCAATATCAAGCGCACTGCCCGCCGCAGCCATCGCCGCATGGTTAAGCCTTGCTATCGAGCGGACGGGTCGAATCAATTCCCAGCCAGCACAGCGCCCCGATAAAGTAGGCCGCCGCTGAAATGTAGAAGGTCATCGTAAAGTCGTTCCCGGTTGTTGTGAGCACATAGCCGATCACCACTGGTGCAACGCCGCCGGCAAAGTTCCCCATCATGTTCATGCTGCCCGAGAGGGTGCCAGCGAATTTGCCGCCCACATCCATGCAGGTATTCCAGGCCGGCGGCATCACGATGTCATTGAAAAAACTAGCCATCGCAATCACGCCGACAATCACCAGCGGCTCCTTCAACTGCATCGCTACCAGCAGCAGTATGCCTGCCATCGTCATGCCGGTGACTGCCATGTACTTTCTCGCTTTGCGCGAGTCACCCATCCAAGCCGCCAATTTCGGAGTCAGGAAGCCACTCACCAGGCAACCGATTCCACCCAGAAACAGCGGCATCCCGCTCAGCAGCGCGCCGCCTGCCTTAAGATCGTACTTCAAGGCTTCTTTCAGATAAGTAGGGAACCAGGTGATGTAGAAATACCAGCCGTAGCTCAACATGAAGTATTGAATCCATAGCAGCCAGATGCTTCGCGAACTTGCAAACCGGCCCCACGGAACGCTTCCATGGTCGTCCGCCATCTTCACGCTATCGCCGATAATCGCCAGCTCCTCCGCATTGACGCTCTTGTGGTCCTTTGGATTGTCACGGTACCAAAAGTAGAAAACCGCCGTCCAGACCACGCCGAGTGCAGCAAAGATCTGAAACGCGGTCCGCCAGTCGATGACCCGAAAGAGGGCTGCCATCAGCAGTGGCGTAAACGCTCCACCCCAGCGTGCACTCATCCAGACAATACCTTGGGCTCTGCTTTTCTCCGGTGCCGGCAACCAGGTTGAAAACGCCTTCGTAATATTTGGAAACGCGCCAGCCTCGCCGGCGCCAAACAGTGCTCGAACCACGATGAGGTAAGTGAAATTCATCGCCCAGCCCGTGGCCGCCGTGAAGAAGCTCCACCACAACACAATGCGCATCAACACCTTGCGCGCCCCCATCTTGTCGCCCAGCCATCCGCCGGGAATCTCGAACAAGGCGTAAGCCCAGGCAAAAGCGGCAAGCACCCAGCCAAACTGCTCGGAGCTGAGCCCCAGGTCTTCGCGCATCGTCGGACCTGCAAATGAGATCGATACGCGGTCGATGTAAGTGATGATGGAGAGGACGACCGCAAAGACGATCACCCAGTGTCTGGTATTGCTTGGCTTCATGAACTCAGTCGAGACTATCACAGTCTGCCCGAAGGCTTGAGCCAATCCAACCCAGGTACTTCTCAAGCCCGCCCGCCACCGCTAAGACCAGCCCCTCCGGAGTCTCGTAAGGATGCATTGTGCTAAGAGCCGCCAGCGTCTCATCCTGTTTCACAAGTTCAGTCTTGATTACGAGCATTACCTCGCTGGAACTCTCGATCTTGCCATTCCAGCGGTAGATACTCTCCACGCCTGGCACCAGATTCACACAGGCCGCCAGCCGTCGCTCAATCAGGCCGCGAGCCAATTCTTTCGCGACCGCAAGATCCGGCGCGGTCGAAAGAATCACACAATATTTGCACTCTTTTGAATTCTCCAATTGCCTTATCTCCGTTAACAGTTTATAAACAAGAGAAGCCCTAATTCGATGTTTGAATCTACCATCATCCGCCGCGCCGGTCTTGCCCTCGGGTTGTTGACGGCAAGTGTATATGTAGTTGTCGCACTACTCGGACCAAATGGCGTGCCTGCTTTGCTGCAACAGCGCCAGAGTCTCCAGATTCTCGAGACCCAGAATGCCAACCTCGCCCGCGAACGGGACGAACTTCGCTACCGCGTTGACGCTCTCGACCGCGATACCCAAACCCAGGAACTCGAAGTGCGCCGCCAGCTTGGCAAGGCGAAAAAAGGCGAAATCATCATCAAGGTCGATCCGCCCAAGCAGCAGTAATTCATGAAGCGCCGCACTCTACTCGCCGTTCTTCCGGCACTTGCGGCGGCACCAGAGCCGCAACTGCCGCTCCTCAATCACTTCTACGCTACGGTCGACGCGCAAACTTACGCCGCCATAGAAGCCTCCAGTTTTCTGCGGGAACAATTCGCTCCCTTTGAACAGCGAACCACCGTTCGCAACGACAGCACCTACTCAGGCCTCTACCTGTACGGCACCAGCGTCTACTTTGAATTCTTTGAAGCAGGCAAGGGCGATCGGAAAACTGGCGACGCAGGCTTTGCCCTTGGACTCGAAAATTCTACCGGCTCCGGCACCCTCCGCGCCAAGTGGCAAAAGCTCCGCCCCAGCCTGACAAGCATGGTGACCCGTCAACTCGACGGCCAACCCATCGACTGGTTCCTGCTAACCAGCTTCGAAGAAACTCGCGCCGTCTCGGTCGTCGATGGTCTCCGCGTCTTCGCGATGCAATACGCGCCGGGCTTCGTCAAACGCTGGAACCCAACCAGCCCCAACTCGATCCTGCAGCGCGACATACTTGCCGCTTACTGTGAACGCCTCAAGCTCTCCAAGCTGCGGCGGTCGTCGCTGCTCAACGACGCCGACCGCATGGAAATCAGCGGCCCTGCGGCAGGCCATCGCATCCGGGCGCAACAGCTTGAAGCCGCCGGCTGGAAAGTCGAATACAACGGGGATTCCATCCTCTGCACCGGCTCCAATGCAACAGTCCTGCGCCGCGCCACACCACAGATCATCGGGGTCACCGCGATCCACTTCTCGCTCAAAAAACAGCCCAAGCCCTCTACCCTCAAAATTGGCAGCACCACGCTGCAATTCCTCCCCAATCGCCGCGCCCTCTGGACTCTGCAACCTTGACTCTCACCCCCGCCCTGCGATATCAAGGGACGGTGCAACGAATACTCCCTCTCCTCCTCCTTGCTTGCTCCCTCATCGCCGCATCCCCCGAAGACGCAGTCCGCGACGCAGAAACCGCATGGACTAAAGCCGTGATCAAACAGGATTTTGCCGCCCTCGAAAAAATCTACGCTCCTGAACTGATCTACGCCCATTCCACCGGCAACATCGAGACCCGCGAACAGTATCTCGCCCGTCTCAAATCCGGCAAGCAGCGCTACGACACCATGACCTTCGAGAAGACCAAGATCAATATCTATGGTGCTACGGCTGTATCCCACTCCACAGCCCGCTTCACGGGCAAGAATGATGCCGGAGCGTTTAACGACCACCTCATGCTGATGCATGTCTGGGTCAAAAAAGGAAAGAACTGGCAACTGGTCGCCCACCAGACCACGCGCATTCCATAACCAATAAAAAACGCGCAACGAGCCGGACATCCAGCTCATTGCGCGTCCTGACAAAGCCTCGAAAGTCTGCCTACACCTTCTCCGGCACCACAAAGCCCTTGCGGTAATTCCGCTTCAGCATCTTGTCTGCTTCCACGTCTCCCACAAATTTTTCTTTGGCCGAATCGAAAGTCAACTGGCGCCCGAGCCGATACGAAATGTTGCCCAGATGTGCAAGGCCGCTGGACAGATGCGCAGTCTCTACCGGCCCGTTCTGATCGCTGGTCTTCCGGCTGTACACTGCCTTGATGAAGTTCTTATAGTGATCTCCACCCGCTTTGCGGCTCGGGCCTTTCTCTTTCTTCTGACCCAGATAAACCTCGAAGGTATCGTAGCCCTTCACCACCAGATAGCCTTCGGTGCCGTAGAAGATATTGCCGACACTCGCGCCACCCTCGTCGTTCGTCATCCAGTGGCGTACTTCAAACTGGATCATCTTCTTCTCTTTTGGATAGTGATAGAGGGAGGTCTGCACTTCGGGCGTTTCTTTGTCGTCGTCAAATGAAAACTTGCCACCGAGCGAAGTAATCTTTTCAGGGAAACTGTCGACGCCCAATCCCCACATGCACATGTCGGTCTCGTGGATGCCCTGATTGCCGACATCGCCATTGCCCCAGTTCCAGTGCCAATGCCAGTTGTAATGTACATGGCGGCGGCTGAACGGCACATGCTGCGCCGGGCCTTCCCACAGGTCGTAGTCGAAGTTCGCCGGCACCGGTTCGGGCTGCTTGTTCCCGATCGAAGGCCTCCAACGGAAGACCAGTCCCCGCGACATATATACGTTGCCGATGACGCCCTTGCGCATCAGTGCAACTGCTTCCTGCAACGCCTCGCTCGAGCGCAACTGTACGCCATGCTGCACGATCCGGTTGTACTTCTTTGCCGCCTCCACCATCTTGCGCCCTTCGTAAATATTGTGGCTGCCGGGCTTCTCGACATACACGTCCTTACCTGCCTGACAGGCCCAGATGGCTGCCAATGAGTGCCAATGGTTTGGCGTCGCGATCGAAACCGCGTCCACATCTTTGTCGTCGTAGACCTTTCGCAGGTCCTGATAGGTCTTGATCTTCTTCTTGTATTTGGTCTGGAATTCATCCGCCCGTTTGGCGAGCAAGTCGCCGTCCGGGTCGCAGATCCCGACGATTTCCGCGTCCGGCTGCGCCATGAAACCGCCAATGTGATCCTTGCCCCGTCCGTTCACCCCAAGCGTCACCACCCGGACCTTGTCGTTCGGAGACTTGGCTGCCGTTGCCAGCGGAGCCGCCATGGCCCCCATCAGAAATATGCGTCGAGAACTCATTGATACCTTCCCTTTGCGCCTATCCTATCACTATGAGTAACGTGAATTTGCCGGACATCTCAGCCGTCCACCAAGCCTTCATCGGTGCTGCATCTGCCCGGCTCCGCCAGCAGGAATCGCGTATCCTCGATTGCTTATCCCGCCTCGCTGAAGACCAGATCTGGGCTCGCGGCAATTCGAATTCCAACTCGGTCGGCAACCTCATCCTTCATTTAATTGGCAACCTCGGCCAGTGGGTTGTTTCGGGCGTTGGCGGAGAGCCCGATCACCGCGACCGCGATGCGGAATTCAACACCCGATCCGGCATTCC
>JBKJSR010000453.1:0-5958 GCA_046594355.1 Bryobacter sp. | reverse complement strand
CCCAGAGCAGGCGGGCGGTAGTTTTTTGCCTGGCTCCTTTTTGCTCGTTCCAGGGGAACTGGAAGGTGACGTGGTCGGCCGTGCGCCAGGCTTCTTCGGTGAGTTTGCCGTCGATCGCGATCTTGGTTGTGGCACGGCGGACTTCGAGCTTGGGGATGGGTGGCAATCCGGTGGTGCGCAGGTTGGTGGCAGGTTGCGCCATGGCCAGGGTTGTGGCGAGCAGGAGCGCGGGTGCGAAGGTGGTGGGGCGATACATGGCGTTCCTAAACTCCCCAACTGTAATCTTTGAGGGCGGCGTCGAGCTCGTCGGTGGAGTCGTGGAGGCGCATGAGTTCGAGGCGGAGGGCGTCGCACATCGCCTTCCAACTGGCTTCGATGATGTTTTCCGAAACGCCTACCGTAGCCCAACTTCGCTTGAAGTCGCTCCACTCAACTAGCACCCTGACCTTGGCGGCGGTACCGGGTTTGGAGTCGAGGACGCGCACCTTGTAATCCGTCAAACGGACTTGGGCGATTTCGGGATAACGATGGCTCAGGCACTGGCGGAGCGAGAGGTCGAGCGAATTTACAGGGCCGTCGCCGAGAGCGGAAGCAGAGAAGAGGGAGCCGTCGCCGAGCTTGACGATCACGCTTGCAGTGGTGGCGGATTTGCCACCGGGAGTGGAGCGGGTGGCGACTTCGTAATTCACGACATCGAAGAAGTGAGCACCGGGGTGGATGGCTTCGCGGACCAGTAACTCGAAGGTGCCTTCGGCGGCTTCGAGGTCATAGCCTTCGTATTCGAGGTCTTTGATGCGCTCTAGAAGTTCGCGACGGCCGTCGGGAGAGAGGCGGTCGGCGAGGCCGCGCTCTTCGAGCTTATAGATGATGTTGCCCCGGCCCGAGAGGTCGCTCAGAAGAACACGCTGGCGGTTGCCGGTGGACTTGGGAGTGATGTGCTCGTAGGTGGACGAGTCCTTCATGATGGCGCTAACGTGGACGCCGCCCTTATGAGCGAAGGCGCTTTTACCGACATAGGGTTGGTTGTTGGCCAGGGGTAGATTGGCGAGTTCGGCGATGTAGCGGCAGACGCTGGTGAGGTGTTCGAGTTTGTCGGGCCCAATCGTTGTGTGGCCCAGTTTCAATTCGAGGTTTGCGATCACGCTGGCGAGGTTGGCGTTGCCGCAGCGCTCGCCATATCCGTTCATACAACCCTGGACGTGTGTCGCGCCGCACTCGACGGCGACGAGGGTATTGGCGACGGCGACATCGGAATCGTTGTGGCAATGGATGCCGATAATTTTGTCGAAGCGCTTGCGGACTTCAGCGACGATTTCAGCGAGCTGGTGGGGCAGGGTGCCGCCATTGGTATCGCAGAGCACGAGCGCGTCGGCACCCGCATTGGCAGCGGCTTCGAGCGTCAGCAGAGCGTAAGAAGGATTTGCCTTGTAGCCGTCGAACCAGTGTTCGGCGTCGTAGACGACCTCGCGGCCATGCTTCTTGAGGTAGCCGACGGTTTCGGTAATGAGTTTGAGGTTTTCGTCCTCGGTAATGCCGAGGGCGCGATGGACGTGGAGATCCCAGCTCTTGCCGAAGATGGCAACAACGGGGGTTTCGCTTTCGACGAGAGCATTGACGCTGGCGTCTTTTTCGACGGGGTTGCGGGCGAGACGCGTCGAGCCAAAGGCCGTGAGGCGTGCGTGATGCAGCTTGAGGCCTTTGGCGCGCGTAAAAAATTCCTTATCCTTCGGGTTCGAACCCGGCCAACCGCCTTCAATGTAGTCAATTCCCAGCTCATCGAGTTTAATGGCGATGGCGAGCTTGTCGTCCACACTGTAGCTGACGTTTTCCCCTTGGGTACCGTCGCGGAGGGTTGTATCGAAGGTAAGGATTCGCATGGTTATTCTTGCGGGACGCCGACCTCTTTTTTCTTCTTGAGGAAGGTCATCATTTCGCGGAGTTCCTTGCCGACGGTTTCGACGCTGAGGTTGGCTCCTTCTTTGCGCATGCCGAGGAACTTGGCGCGACCGGCCTTGTTCTCAGCCATCCAGTTGCGGGCAAAAGTGCCGTCCTGGATTTCGGCAAGAACCTTCTTCATTTCGACCTTGGTTGCATCGGTGATGATGCGGGGGCCGGTGATGTAGTCGCCATATTCGGCGGTGTCGGAAACCGAGTAACGCATGTAGCCGAGGCCACCCTCATAGATGAGGTCGACGATGAGCTTGAGCTCATGGAGGCATTCGAAGTAGGCGATTTCGGGAGCGTAGCCGGCCTCGACGAGGGTTTCAAAGCCCGCGTTGATGAGGGCACTGACGCCACCGCAAAGGACGACCTGTTCGCCGAAGAGATCGCTTTCGGTTTCTTCCTTGAAGGTGGTTTCGATCACACCAGCCTTGAGGCAACCGAGGGCCAGAGCGTAGGCGAGAGAGTTTTGGAGAGCCTTGCCGCTGGCATCCTGATGGATGGCGACGAGGGCGGGTACACCGACGCCTTCTGTGTAGAGTTCGCGGACGCGATGGCCGGGGGCCTTGGGGGCGACCATGGTGATATCGACGCCTTCGGGGGCTTTGATGAAGCCGAAGTGGATATTGAAGCCATGGGCGAACATGAGGGTCTTGCCCGGGGTGAGGCTGGGCTTGATTTCCTTGTCGTAGAGTTCGGCCTGGATATGGTCGCTGACGAGGACCATGAGGAAGTCGCAGGCCTTGGTGGCATCGGCGACATTCATGACCTTGAGGCCGGCGGCTTCTGCTTTGGCCCAGGACTTCGAACCTTCATAGAGGCCGACGACGACATTGCAGCCGGAGTCGCGGAGGTTCAGCGCATGGGCGTGGCCTTGGCTGCCGTATCCAATGATTCCGATGGTCTTGTCTTTGAGGAGGCCTAGATTGCCGTCTTTTTCGTAGTAGCGGTTTGGCATTACTTGCTCATCGCCCTTTCTTGTTCTTGCTCTTGTTCTTCTTCGGCAGCGCCCATGGGGATAGGTGATGCCAGGCGCAGTTTCTTTGGTTCGAGTGTTACCGCCACCAAACCGCTTCGGGTGACTTCAATGTCCCCGTAGCTGCGCATCAAATCGATAAATTCATCCAATTTTTCGGGGTCGCCGGTACATTCGATGGCGAAGCCTTCGACGCTCGAATCGACGACGCGGGCATCGAAGATTTCGGCTTCCTTGAGGATGGCGGTGCGGCTGGACATTTCCGCGCGGACGCGGAGGAGTATCATCTCGCGGGCGACGCAGCGTTCATCGGTAAGGTCCTGAGCCTGGAGGACGTTGATCAACTTGTTGAGCTGTTTAACGACCTGGGCGCGGACTTTGTGTTCGACGTCGACGACGATGGTCATGCGCGACAGAGTTTCATCCATGGTGCGGGCGACAGTGAGGCTTTCGACGTTGTAATTGCGGGCGACCAGGATACCGACAACACGCATTAGTGCGCCGGGTTTATTTTCGAGAAGGATCGATAAAGTTACTAACATTGTGATGTACCTAGCTGAGGACCTCTACGGGTTGGGGCTGGCCGAGAACCATTTCGTTGATGGCACCGCCGGCGGGAACCATGGGGTAAACATTTTCAAAGGGAGTGACCTTGACGTTGAGGAAGTAAGGACCGGGTTCGTTGACCGCTTCTTCGAGGGCGGCACGGAGTTCTTCCGGCTTGCTGACGGTCTTTCCCTTGAAGCCATAGGCACCGGCTAGCATCGTGGCGTCGGGGAAGCTATCGAGAGTGACCTGGCTGAGACGATTGTTATAGAAGAGTTCCTGCCACTGGCGAACCATGCCGAGGTGACCGTTGTTCATGACGATGATCTTGACGGGTAGTTTGTGGTTGGCGATGGTAGCGAATTCGGGGATGGACATCTGGAAGCCGCCGTCGCCGCAGATGGAGAAGACGAGTTTGTCGGGGCGGGCGAACTGGGCACCGATGGCGGCGGGCAGACCGAAGCCCATGGTGCCGAGGCCGCCGGAGTTGATCCAGAGGCGCGGGTGGTTGTAGCGGATGAGCTGCGCGGCCCACATCTGGTGCTGGCCGACGTCGGTAGTGACGATGGCTTCACCACCCGAGATGCGGTCGATTTCAGCCATGAGGTGTTGCGGCTTGATTTCGTCTACGGAGAATTGCGGCTGGAGAGGATGCTCTTCCATCCAGCCACGGATGGTGTTCCACCATTCGGCGCGCTGCGTGGCCTTGAGCGGACGCATTTCGGGTTCAAGTTCGCGCATGACCTTATTGAGTTTGGTCAGCACTTTCTTGGCGTCGCCGACGATGGGGAGTTCGGCGTTGCGGATCTTCGAGATTTCGCTGGGGTCGATGTCGACATGGATGACCTTGGCGTGAGGAGCGAAGGCGGCGAGGCGGCCGGTGACACGGTCGTCGAAACGGACACCAAGGGCAATGATCAAATCGGTGTTGTACATGCCCATGTTGGCGGCGTAGGAGCCGTGCATGCCGGGCATGGAGATGAAGTTGCGATGATTGCCGGGGAGAGCGCCGAGGCCCATGAGGGTATTGACGGCGGGCAGGTCGGCGAATTCTACCAGCTCGCGCAGTTCGTTGTGAGCGTGGGAGTGGATGATGCCACCGCCGGCGTAGACAAAGGGACGGTCGGCTTCCCAGATCATCTGGGCGGCGCGACGGATCTGGCCGGTGTGACCTTCTGTATAGAGCTTGTAGCCGGGGAGATGGATGGAATCGACGGGCTGATATTGGCTGGAAGCCTGGAAGATGTCCTTAGGGATATCGATGAGGACGGGACCGGGACGACCGCTGGAGGCGAGGTAGAACGCTTCGTGAATGATGCGCGGCAGTTCGCTGACGTGCCTGACCATGAAATTGTGCTTGGTGGCGGGACGGGTGATGCCGAAAGTGTCGGCTTCCTGGAAGGCGTCGGTGCCGATGAGCTTGGAGGTGACCTGGCCGGTGATGGCGACGACGGGGATGGAATCCATCATGGCGTCGACGAGGCCGGTGACGAGATTCATGGCTCCGGGACCGGAGGTGGCGCAGCAGACACCAACCTTACCAGTGGCACGCGAATAGCCCTGGGCGGCGAAGGCGGCATTCTGCTCGTGGCGGACGAGGACGTGCTGGATTTGATGATCGTAGAGAGCGTCGTATAAGGGAAGAGTGACGCCGCCGGGATAACCGAAGATCAGATCGACGCCTTCGCGGACGAGGCATTCGAGAAGGATTTGGGAGCCGCTCATCAGGGTGCCTGCGGGGGTGGGATTGGTGATGGTTGAAGCCATAAATTTTGTAAACTCCTATACTGCGATCACTACTTACGATTGTGTCAATTGGGGAACCCAAAGATAAAGGCCACTGGCTGGATTAATTTCCTGCCAGTGGCCTCGAAGTTAAGATTCCGGAGGCCGCTCAGGCAGGAGTTAAGGGTACTTGTACGACCCCTACTCCAACGAGAATAATGCCAATGATAATGGCGGCGGCCTGAAGGACGAGCAAGCTGGCAGGCCGTTGGTAGCGGAGGTTGCGCAGCAGGTTCGTCATACTTAGAAGGTTAATGCAAAAGCTTCGCAAATGCAAGGAGGGTTTTGCATAAATCTCGCTAATCATAAGATTTGGTGATTGAGGTGAGATTGTGGAAAAGTTCGGAGTTTTGGGGAGGCGGATTGGCTGGATGTTGTTGAATTGGTTGGAGATGAGTTGTTGACGGGTTTGTTCTGCCAATTTTGTGTAGGCGGCTTAGAGAGCGTTGGAAGCGGCGGATTTGGCGGCACTCGGCGAGTTCGACGGCAAGGATGCGCTTTTGGTCGGGTTCGGAATCGGTGATTTGCGCCCACAGGGATTCGGCGGAGTGGGTGAGGATGTGGCGGCGGAAGGCGGCACCGACGAGGTCTTCGATGGTGCCGAGGTGGTCGGGATTTTCGATTTTGAATTCTTCGAGGTAGGCGCGGAACTGGGTGTAATAGCCGGGGAGTGTTGCGAGGTCGGGGAGATGCGAGGAGGCTCCGTGAGT
>JBKJSR010000341.1:0-4959 GCA_046594355.1 Bryobacter sp. | reverse complement strand
TCGGCACTTGCCGCGAGGTCCGAGTTCCGGTTGAGCCATCGTTCGCCGTCACGGGGTTTTCGAAATGAGTGAGTTTGAAAGGGTGGAACGCTGCTGCGCGAAAGTCGAGATTTCTTTGCCAGCCCAAGAACAGCCTGCTATAGACCCAGGAGGCAGCCGGATTCAACCATTGTCCCGGCTCTGGATTGGCAACAGGGGCTGTCGGTGAGATCCCGCCGGCATAAAAGCGATTGCGGGCAGACGGAAGTTGATACACACTGTTGGCCGTGAAAGCATGCCCGATGTTCTAGTCGGCGGCACCGCGTCGCATGCGCCGCAAGTGACGTTCTGGATCTGCCCGCCCTCCCCTGAACCGGCATTGCTTCAAATATACTGAGGCTGAAAGAGCCAGCTTTTCGAGAATCATCGGGGCAGCGAGGCTTGCAAGCCGATGAAATTCGCGTTGCCGTCAAAGCGTTTTTCGCCGATTTGACCGCATGCCGTCACACGTTGGCAGCGCGTCAATGGTTTGCCGCCCGCATTGCCCATGCAGAAATCCTGAGCGACGCTCGAAGATAATTGCCGCTGCACGGAAACCGTCAACTGTTCTGTGCAAGGCCACCCATTCCGCCTTGTGCGGTGAGGGGAGTGAATTCACGCGAAACACGGCGATGGAATTGGTTGAGATCAAAAGACTCAGGTTGCCTTCCTGCCGGGGCTTTTGATGCCAGTGGCATCGTCGCCATCGAAGCTCCAATTGTCGCCTTCGCGTGGACGTCCGTGACTGCGCCGTGGGCGAACTGCATGAAGCGGCTGAGTGGCACCGTTGAGCCTGTGCCCAGGCTGGGCAGCGCGTCGAGTCAAGCGACTTGCTTAGGGGTGAGTGCAACAGAGTTGAAGAGCATGGGATTGATGCCGTTAATGATGATCGAAAAAGAGTAGTTGCCGCCCGGAAGTCCGGCGCATGGATATCTAACTGTTGTGGCGGCTTTTGTCTCGCGCTGGAAGCCAGTCGCGGAAGATTCGATCTTGATGGTTGCTTCGGTACCGCTCAGCCAAGCACGGTCGGCCTGAGGACAAATCGGGTGCGAGAGACCAGAGCACTCCAAATACAGCCGTAGCTGTCAGCCGCAGGCCGCTATTAGAACGTTACAGAGCAGCGCCAATGGGGAGGGGGTGAAAAAGACACTCCCGAATGCTTCAGCGAGAACTCATTCACTTGGCGCGCACTCCAGTGACGGTGCTTGGAAAACCAGCACGTAGTACTTTTTGCCTAAAGTCCCATGCGTAATATTTGGAAGGGAAAGAGTTTTGTTTTGAATTACTTAGGAGAATGCCGCCGCCGTCAAAAGACGAAGGCAAGACGAATACAACTCTGATAGTGCTATGCGCTTTCCCATTGAGAACAAAGGAGTTGTTCTAGTACTAAGTGCATTCAAATACCTTGTTAGGCCCATTGAATGAAGCAGGCTTTTAGCCGCATAATCAAATTCGAAAGCTAAGGTCAATCGCTTAGAGCAATCTGAAAGGATGCCGTGCGGAGGCCACGACAGTTCTTAGGAGGAACAGATTTATGAAAAAATTCTTTATGGGCCTTGCGGTTCTCGCACTCGGCTCCGTATGCACCATTTCGGCGGCGACAGTCACTTGTGGAGTTGGCACAGCAGACCTACCGGCTACCACTTCCAATCCGGCTTGTTTGGGTACCAGTGCAGCTCCGGGTACTTTGATCGTTGGAGTAACCGTTCAAGCGATTACTGGATTTACTGGCAATGACAGCGGTGAGAGCCTCAGCGTGAATGTGAATTACACTCTGTTTGGGGCCAATGGAAGCAGGGCGCACACCGGCACCCTGAATTCCTCAAGTTCTGAACCTTTCGTTACGATTTTCACCCAGGCCTTGGCCCCGACTGCGTCAATTGCAGGCTTTAATGTTGCCCAACTCCACTCGGTATTGTCTGATGCGGGACCCAACACTTTTGCCGGTGCTAGCTCTGGTCAGATTCGTTACATCACCATTGAACGGCAGATAGAAGGGCAAGTTCCGGAACCAGCCACCTACGCCATGCTCGGCTCGGCTCTGGTCGCCCTCGGACTTCTGCGCCGCCGCAAAGCATAAGGCTTCAACGCAAGCCTAAAAAGACAACTCACGAACCGCAAGGTTCGTGAGTTGTCTTTTTAGGACAGGCCTTTCCATCGTGCCTGACGAAGTAATCCCGTTAACCTTTTGATTTCTCAGCCGTATCCTTCGAAAACAAAAATACTCAAATGCCTGATGCCATTGGATTTAGACTTCTGACCGCAGGTATTTTTTCGGCATTTTTTCATCCCCCTCTGTGCCGGCCCAGGGGGCCGTCATGTTGATTCACAGCAAATGCAACTTTTTTATTACGTTGAGTCTAAAGCATATCCACTCATTAGATCGGTAACTCCGCGATCTCCGTTTGCTAGCCTCCTCACCAGTGCGAGCAACACGTCTCGCCTCCGAATCTAGCCCCACCACGGAGCAGATCATGAACGAACACGACAATAAACTGGAAGATCCGATCAATGAGAATCTCGATCAGACCGAAGTCCAGATCACTATCGCTAAAGACGATTCCGGCGATTCCCCCCGCAAACGCACCCGTCCGCGTACTCTTGCCCCAGTGCAGGTCAACGACGTCGAAGACGCTCGTTGTTACAGCAACTTACTCGAACGTCTATTCACCGAATTAGCCCCTTCCAATGTCCAGCAGGAAGGCGACCTCATCTCGATGGCCCAGCTTCGCTGGAGTTCCGAGCGCATCAACGGCTTGATTGAACGCGAACTCAACCACCGCGTCCGCTCGCCCCAACTCCAATCTGTCGGCGACACCGGCTCCCGGCTTATGTCCGCCTATCGACTCTGTCTCGGCGACAAAATCTTCAATCTGCTCTCTAAGCAGCACCTCGACACCATCAAGACCCTCAACTCCCTTTCAACCAGGGTAGAAAAGTGGTCCGCACCCAAACCAGTTCGCCCCACCAGGCTTAAGGATTAGTCCGAATGGCTCGCAAAAAAACGAACCCACCGCAAATCTATGCGCTCCTCGACTCCTCTCGCCTCGACGCTTCCCCCGTGGAAGTGACTGAATCCGGCACCGTCCGCATGGCGCTCATCTTCGACCTGATCGCCATAGCTCTCGAGCCCTTTCCAGACGCGCTACTGGCTCTCTCGGAAGCCATCGCAACTCGGCTCGGGTCCAGCCCCGACACCAGGATTCTGCCCTGATGGAACGCGAATTCGTTCTCCGAAAACTCGCGAGCCGTCTCGATCCAGTCGCCTTCGCGCGCTACTTCCTTTCCATCGAGCCCGACGCCAAACAGGCCATAGTGCTCCGGAGCAAGGCCCCGCAACTGATACTCAACTGCTCGCGTCAGTGGGGAAAATCCACCGTCTCGAGCATCCTCGCCCTCCACCAGGCTTACTTCTTTCCCAAGAGCCTGGTACTGGTCGTCAGCCCCACACTCCGCCAGAGCGGTGAGTTGATTCGCAAGATCGTCAACTACCTCCCTGCCCTCGGAATCCGCAAGAAGACGGACGGCGTCAACACGCTTTCCGTAGAATTGCCCAACGGTTCGCGTGTCATCGGCCTCCCCGGCAAAGACGGCACCATCCGCGGCTTCTCCGGCACCAGTCTCCTCATCATTGACGAAGCCAGTCAGGTCGCCGACAGCCTCTATCGCAGCGTCCGCCCCTTCCTCGCCGCATCCCAAAACGGACGCATTGCAATCATGTCCACCCCTTACGGAACCCGCGGCTTCTTCTGGGAAGAGTGGGAGCGTGGCGAAGGTTGGGAACGGGCCGAAACTCCTGCCAACGAGTGTCCCCGCATCAATCCTGAATTCCTCGAACGCGAGCGCCGCTCCATGGGCGAAAGCTGGTTCAAACAGGAATACCTCTGCCAGTTCCTCGAAAACCAGAACACTTATCTATCCCGCGCCTGGGTCGAAGCCGCCTTCACCCGCGACATCAAAGCCCTCATTCTCTAGGACACAATCATGAACAACCAGCTAGTTAAAAACGAATACTTCCTCGGCCTCGATCTCGGCCGCAAACAGGACCATTCCGCTCTCGTAATCGTCGAACGAAGCCAACGCGCCATGAACACGCGCTACATCGACGCCTACACCAAGTGGGAAGAATTCCTCAGCGTCCGCTACGCCCGGCAATGGAAACTCGGCACCTCCTACGGCGATGTCGCCAAGGAAGCCGCCAGCATTTACAAAAAGGTCGAAGCCCTCGGCCGCAGCGTCCTCGTCTTCGACCAGACCGGCGTCGGCGACGCGGTTTATGAAATGATCCGCGAACACCTCCGGGGCGCAAGCGTCGAAGGTGTTGTGATCACTCAGGAACTCAAACGCGACTTATACGCGGCCCTCGAAACCAATCTCGAACAAGGCAAATTGAAGATCCCGGAGGACTGTTATTCCAGCCGCGAACTCAAACAGGAATTGCTAACGGTCGAGATCCGCCGCGTCGGCTACGGGTACAAATACGGAGCCTTTGAAAAAGACGCGCACGACGACCTTGTAATGGCCCTCGCCCTCGCCTGTTGGCGCGAACGCATCGGCCACCGCAGCAGCAACCCCAACATCCGCCTCCCCGGTTTCTAGCGGTGCTGAGGCTAAAATCAAAACATGACGGTAGTTCTCAATCCCGGCGACGAAGCCTTGATCGAACAGCAGATGAAAAAGGGCGATTACAAAGCACCCGCCGACGTAATTCATCTTGCGCTGGAATATCTCGCTCAATCCCAAGATTGGCTGTTCAACAACAGCGAAGAAATTAACCAGGCGATCAAAGAAGGTTTGGACCAAGCTGAGCAAGGAGAACTCCATTCTCCAGAGGTTTCCCTCCGCCTTTTTGAATTGAAAAAAGCCGAGTGGAAGGCATCCCGCTCGGAGAAATGACCGGCTTCTTCCTCTCCCCTCGAGCTCTCGAAGATCTGTTTAAAA
>JBKJSR010000364.1:0-9361 GCA_046594355.1 Bryobacter sp. | reverse complement strand
TCACCGGCAGGAACCGGGAGCTCCTTCAACAATTGGAACAAATCGCCCGTGTGCGATATTCCGTGGGCAAGGGGCTCCAACAGGATGTGTTGAGGGCCCAAGTGGAGCAGTCAATGTTGGCCCAGCAACTCGAACTCCTTGGGCAGCGCAAGGCCACGATTGAAGCGAGGATCACTTCCCTCATCAATTCCGACCGGCCACTCGGCAGGCCTGCGGAGATCGTTCTTACTCCGCTCTCGACCGGGCTTGAGGCAGTCTTGGCGGCACTCGACGCTCAGTCGCCGCGATTGAAGACCAGGCAGGCGATGATCGACGGGCGGGCCGTAGCCATTGAACGGTCGAAGAAGGAATACCGGCCTGATTTCGGCGTGAGCGCCCAGTGGCTCAAGAACGGCGCGCCGTTCCGCGACTACTACATGCTGACGGCGGACGTGAAAATACCGCTGTACTTCTGGCGGAAGCAGCGCCTGGGCGTGGAGGAATCGGTCGCTCGATTCCGGGAAGCGCGTGAAGAATATCTATCGGATCGGCAAGAACTCGTCTTCCAGGCGAAGGACCTCTTCCTGACGGCGAAAACCAGTGAGCGCCTGCTCGCTCTCTATCGGGAGGGAATCATCCCGCAATCAGCCCTTTCGCTGGAGTCTGCGCTCGCCGGCTACGAAGTCGGGAACACAGACTTTCTTACGCTGATGAACAATTTCTCAACCGTCCTCACCTACGAGATGCAGTACTACGCGGAGCTTGCCAAGCACGCTCAAGCGGTGGCTCGACTGGAAGCGCTGGTCGCAATGCCCTTAGGAGGCAACTAACATGCGCCGCGTACTGCCGATTCTCTTCGCTCTCCTCGTCGTCGCCACAGCGGCGGTCGGCACGCTTTACATGTGGCGACCCGATCTCTTCGTACGCACCGAGCGGGTAGCCACAGTCGCAGCGAAGTCCGAGTACTACTGCCCCATGCACCCACAACAGAAGTCGGACAAGCCGGATAACTGTCCGATCTGCAGCATGAAGATGGTGAAGTTGGAGAAGGCTGCTCCGTCCACTATGCCGGACAGCCAAGATCATGCGGACGGGACAGCAGCGCCAACGGTTTTCATTTCACCGGAACGCCAACAGCTCATCGGCGTGAAAACGGCCGTAGCCGAACGCCGTTCCCTCTCGAGAGAGATACGGGCCACGGGAAAGGTAGCTTTCGATGAGACGAAAGTCACCCACATCCACACGAAGATCTCGGGTTTTGTCGAGGAAGTCTTCGTTGATTTTGTCGGGAAGCCAGTTCGCAAGGGGCAGCCTTTGTTTACTTTGTACAGCCCCGACCTGGTCGCCACGCAAGAGGAGTATCTGCTGGCGCTACGATCCAATCGGAGTTTGAAAAATAGCCCATTCCCGTGGGTGGCGGGCGGCTCGACCAACCTGCTCGAAGCGGCGCGCAAACGCCTTCAGCTCTGGGACATCAGTGAGCGGGAGATTCGCGAACTGGAGCAATCCGGAAAGGCCAAGCGAGCCCTGACAATTTACTCGCCCGTGGATGGAGTGGTCACACAACGCGCGGCCTATCACCACGGCAAGAACGTGACGCCGGAGATGGAGTTGTACACGATTGTCGATCTCTCGAACGTCTGGATTCTTGGGCAAATCTATGAACATGAACTCCCGCTGATCCGGATTGGCCAATCAGTCCAGGTGGAACTCCCATACGGCGAGGGTACGCGATCGCGGACGGGGCTGGTCTCCTTCATCTCGCCGTTGCTGGAACCGAAAACGCGAACTGCCGCAGTTCGCGTAGAGTTCGCCAACGCGGACATGGCGCTGCGGCCGGAGATGTACGTCAACTTCAATGCTCGGGTCGGATTGGGCTCTCCCATTGTCGTTCCAGCCGATGCGGTTCTCGACACCGGCAACGAGCAATACGTGTTCGTTGATAAGGGCCAAGGTTACTTCGAGCCGCGTACGGTCAAGATCGGCCAGGAGGCTGACGGGTTCTATTCAATCGAGAGCGGACTGAAGGCCGGCGAACGTGTCGCCACCGCCGCAAACTTCATCCTCGATTCCGAGAGCCGTCTCAAAGGGGCGCTGGCCAACATGGGCAGGCCCTCGTCCGCCCCCGCCGCCGCAGTGTCGGCGCAGGCTTTGCAGATCGAGATTCTGGAGCCCAAGACCGGCAAGACCGGCGCAAACCGGATCGGGCTGATAGCAAAGGATGCTCAAGGCAATCCCATACCCGACGCCGAGATCGCTGTCAGCCTTTTCATGCCGCAAATGGGAAGCATGGCCCCGATGCGATCTAGCGCGAAGTTGATGCCCATAGGCAACGGCGAATATGGCGGCGAAATCGACATCCCCATGGCCTGGACCTGGGAAACCACCGTGACGGCTACGAAGAACGGCAAGATGATTGGTTCCGCTCGAACCAGCATCACGGCGAGATAAACATGATCAACGCCATCATCGAATACTGCGCCGAACACAAAGGAATCGTAGTCGCTATCGTAATGGTGCTGACGCTGATTGGCGTCTGGTCCATGCGGAAGATTTCACTCGACGCTATCCCGGACCTCTCGGATCCGCAAGTCATCATCTACACCGAGTGGCCTGGGCGGAGCCCGAATTTGGTCGAAGACCAGATCACCTATCCCATTGTGTCGGCGATGCTTTCAGCTCCTGGTGTGAACGTCGTGCGCGGCAGTTCCGACTACGGTTTCTCTTATGTCTATGTAATCTTCGACGAGGGCACGGACATCTACTGGGGACGCAGCCGGGTGCTGGAATACATGAGTAAGATCGGCGGCAAGCTCCCGCAAGGCGTGACGCCAAAGCTGGGCCCGGACGCGACGGGGGTTGGCTGGGCCTTTCAATACGCCATCGTCGATAAGTCGGGGAAGCATAATCTGGTGGAGTTGCGCTCCTTCAACGACTGGTACTTGCGCTACTGGCTTGAGAGCGTGCCCGGCGTGGCCGAGGTTGCCACCGTTGGCGGCTTCGTCAAGAACTATCAGGTCACCATCGACCCCAACCAACTGCTTGCCTATGGAATCCCCATTTCCAAAGTGATGGAGACCATCCGGAAGAGCAACAGCGAAGTGGGCGGACGGGTTGTCGAACTCACTGGAAAGGAGTACCTGGTCCGCGGGCGGGGCTATATTCAATCACTCGACGATATCGGGAATCTCGCCGTAGCGTCGGATGAGGCTGGTACGCCGATTCACATTCGCGACGTGGGCCGCGTGGAACTCGTGCCGGACATGAGGCGCGGCGTGGCCGAGTTTAATGGAGAGGGCGAAGTCACGGGCGGCATCGTTGTGGTCCGCTATGGCCAGAACGTGATGGATGTCATCGAGCGGGTGAAGGCGAAACTCGCCGCAACCAGGAGTGGCCTGCCGCAAGGGGCCGAAATCGTAATCACCTATGACCGTTCGGACCTGATTCAGCGCTCGATCGACACGCTAAAGAGCACGCTGATCGAAGAACTCCTCATTGTCAGCCTCGTCATCCTCATATTCCTCTGGCACGTGCCAAGTGCCGTGATCCCCATCGTGACGATCCCGATTGCGGTAACGCTTGCCTTCATCCCCATGTACGGCAGCGGTGTCACCGCGAATATCATGTCGCTCGGAGGCATCGCGATTGCTGTGGGTGCCATGGTAGACGCTGCCATCGTCGTGGTGGAACAAACGCACAAGAAACTCGAACAGTGGGAAGCGAATGGGCGGCAAGGCAGCCCTACGCGAGTGATCATTGACGCAATCAAGGAAGTCGGCGGGCCCAGCTTCTTCTCGCTCCTGGTAATCGCCGTGTCGTTCATGCCGATCTTCGCCCTTCAATATCAGGAAGGGCGGCTCTTCAAACCGCTGGCGTTTACGAAGAATTTCTCGATAGCCATCGCGGCCGTTCTCGCCATCACCCTCGATCCGGCCTTGCGCCTGCTCTTGATGCGCGTCGATCCCTTCCAGTTCCGTCCACGATGGGTGGCGGGCATCGTGAATGCGATCTGCGTCGGCAAGATCCACAGCGAAGAGAAGCATCCGATCAGCCGTCCGCTGATGTGGCTGTACCAGCCAGTGGTTCGCTTCGTCTTGAACTGGAAATGGCTCGTGATCACGCTGGCAGTCTTGCTCGTGGTGGCGACGATCCCGGTCTACAAGAAGCTCGGCTCGGAGTTCATGCCGCCGCTGAATGAAGGCAGCATTCTGTACATGCCCATTACGCTGCCCGGTATCTCGGTGGCAGAGGCAACGAAATATCTCCAGATACAGGATAAGCTTCTGAAGCAATTCCCCGAAGTTCAAAGTGTGTTTGGCAAGGTGGGCAAAGCCGAAACCGCGACGGACCCAGCCCCGCTCAACATGGTGGAAACTACGGTCGTGCTGAAGCCGGAGAGCCAGTGGCGGACGAAGCCGCTGACGCGATGGTATTCGAGTTGGGCACCGGAAGGAATCAAACCGAAACTCCGAAAGATCTGGCCCGAGCAGCGGCCCATTACCTGGGAAGAGCTAACCGGCGAGATGGACAAGTCCGTGCAGATCCCTTCCTATGCCAACGCCTGGTTATTCCCGATCCGTACTCGCATCGACATGATCACCACAGGCATCCGCACCCCCGTGGGGGTGAAAGTGCTGGGGCCTAATCTCGATACGATCCAACGCATTGGGCTTGAAGTCGAGAAGGTCTTGCAACAGGTACCCGGCACGAGAAGCGCCTTCTTTGAACGCGTCACGGGGGGTAACTATCTCGATATCCAGGTGCGCCGCGAGGATGCCGCCCGCTATGGCCTTTCGGTCGGTGAAGTTCAAGATGTCATCGAAGCCGCAATTGGCGGTACGCCGGTGACCACCACCATTGAGGGTCGCGAGCGATACCCGGTGAGCGTCCGCTACGCGCGCGATTACCGCAACAACGTAAGCCAGCTAGCACGGGTATTGATCCCGACTATGAATGGCGCGCAGATTCCGTTGACGCAGGTGGCCGACATCACCGTTCGCAGCGGTCCGGCGATGATCAAGAACGAAGAGGGCTTCCTCGCGGGCTTCCTCTACGTGGACGTGGCCGGGCGCGACATGGGCCGTTACGTCGAAGACGCAAAGCAGATGGTCGCCCGGCAAGTGAGCTTGCCTGCGGGCTACCAGCTCGTGTGGAGCGGCCAATACGAATACCTCACACGCGTTGTCGAGAGGCTTTGGATCGTGGTCCCCATCACGCTCTTCCTCGTGTTCCTTCTGCTCTATATCAACACCGGGTCGATGACGAAGACGATGATCATTTTATTGGCCGTGCCCTTCTCGGCGGTCGGTGCGATCTGGCTCTTGTACTTCCTCGGCTACAACATGAGCATCGCGGTGTGGGTCGGCTTAATCGCGCTGCTGGGCGTCGATGCCGAGACGGCGGTGTTCATGCTGCTCTACCTCGACATCGCCTATAACCAACGCAAGGCGGAGGGCCGGATGCGCAACCTCTCCGACTTGAAGGAAGCGATCGAAGACGGCGCAGTAAAGCGTCTTCGGCCAAAAGTGATGACCGTTGCGGTCATGTTCATGGGGTTGCTGCCGATCATGTGGTCTACAGGCGCGGGTTCGGACGTCATGCGCCGAATCGCCGCGCCCATGATCGGCGGCATCTTCACATCATTCATTCTCGAACTCGCCGTGTACCCGGCGATTTACGAAATCTGGAAGGGTTTCGAGGTACGCAAATTCAACCAGGGAGAACAATCTGTATGAAACGTAGAGCGACATTGTCGGCGTTGTTCATGATTCCAGTGATATCAACGGTCCAGCAAGCGACGGCTCAGTCCAGCGCTCGCTTGACCAGGAAAGAACTGCGCGAACTTATGATGACGGCGAAGACCAAAGCCGATCACCAAAGAATTGCCGATCACTATAAAGCCGAAACGGACCGGTTGATCGAAGAAGCAAAGGAGCACGAAGAGATGGCTGAGATGTATCGGAAGAATCCCCCTCTCCTCGCCGCAAAGCATCCGTGGGCCATCGGTGAAAAGCATTGCCGGGGAATCGCCGAACGCCTGCGACAGGCTGCGGAAAAAACCAGGGCGCTTGCGGCGATGCACGAAGCGGCCACAGCCAAGATAGCTTAGGTTCAATTTAGGAAAGATGAAATCAATGAATATTCAAAGAAAAATGATTGCGGCCGTCCTGGCGCTCGTGTGCCTGACGGCCCTCCAGGTGTTTGGGCAGAATAACGCGAAGAAGAAGGAATACACCTTAGTCGGCAAAGTAGAGGCCGTGAATATGAGTGCGGGGAAAGTGACGGTGAATCACGGCAAGGTCGAAGGCTGGATGGACGCGATGACCATGGCCTACCCGGTAGACAAACCAGAATCATTGAAAAACGTCAAGGTGGGTGACCGAATCAAGGCAAGTGTCTTCCACGGCGACATGATGTTGCGCAACCTGAAAGTCATTCAACCCAGGAAGCCCAAGAAATGACTTCCGGTTCAAGGTGAGCCTGCACTCAGTGGGCTCACCAATTCAAGGAGATGCACGAATGATGAAGATAGCCGTACTGTTAATGATCTTGACTGTAGGCGCTCATGCGGCTGACCAATTTGAATTTGCCGTCTTCCGTGATCGCCTACCCGGCAAGGAAGCTGGTCAGTTGGTGATTTCAGACGCTGGCATCAGCTATCGCTCCGATCATCGGAAGACCGTGATCGACATTTCGCTTTTGAATGTGTTCCAGGCCGATGTCTCAGATCCGAAGATCATCCGAATCGAGACCTACGACATCGTGAAACAGCGGCTTCTGGGTCGTCGGGTCCATGTATTCAGGCTTCGGAACGGCATTCATGACGAAGCACTGACTCGCTTTCTCTCCAAGGTAGTGCAGCGCCCGGTCATCGGCGCATTCGGACCCGCTCCTCAACCTGAAGCCATGATCCGCGCCTATCACCGGCATCGTTTGGGCGGCTGCCACGGAACGGTCGGCATCGATTCGGACGGCGTTCGATTCAAAAGCGAGAGACCCGAAGACTCGCGAACGTGGCTGTATCGCGATGTCGAGACATTAGGCACAATGAATCCCTTCCATTTCCGGGTGAGCACCTTGGCGGAGACATTCAACTTCGACTTGCAGGAACGTCTTTCGGAAGCGGCCTACAATATCGCTATACGGCGCGTCTACTCGCTTTCGGCCTTAGACAAAAGGCTCGAATAGAAAGGATTCAAGCCCGCTCATAGCGGCGAAAGTCAATGATGGCAGCGCGAAAAATTACGGCACCGTCATGAAGGGCTCCGTACCATAGGTCGTGGCCGCTGCGCAGACTGCCTCTTCAAAGGGCATGTGTTGAAACGCGTGCAGCGTGTTTTGATGAATAAAAACACCGATTGGACCCTGGGCCGGCAGCAAGTGAGCCAAATGCGAAACCACTGCCACAACCCGGTCCCGGCGCTGCCCGGCATCCTCGTGAGATAGCTCCACCGGCCGCAGCAGCGTATGGATCATTTGATCACCTGAGCCTCTTGTTCCTGCTGTGTCCCGCGGATCTGATTTTCGTGCCGGATGTGCAACTGGTCCCATTCGGTGTACAGCTTCCCGCCGCCTCGTTGAAACTCGTCTTCGAGCGAAGTCAGCAGGTCCATGACGGTATGGTCGATCGACACCAGTTCCGCAAAATGCACATGGCATTGAATGTTCCGCGGAATTTTCTCGAATGTCTGCGCGATCAGCGGAAGCTTGACAAAGTTGGCGGAGCCGGAAATATACACGTCGGCACGATTACTATCGGTACTTTCCTGAACCCAGATATCGATCTGAGACGCCGTATGAATCAATTTGATGAACGACAGGACAATACCGAGAATCACTCCCGTCAGCAGATCCACGGCGACGATTCCCACCACCGTCACGCCATAAATCCACAGCGGCATCTTGCCGTATTTGCCCAGTGCCCTCGCGCTCTTCCAGTCCACCAGCTTGTAGCCCGTAAACACAAGGATTCCTGCCAGCGAAGCCACCGGTACACGCTCCAAAACGAATGGCAGGGCAACCACAAACGCCAGAATCCAGACACCATGCATCACTGCCGACCAGCGCGTCTTTCCGCCCGCCTGAACGTTTGCCGAACTGCGCACGATCACTCCGGTCATCGGTAAAGCCCCAGCCACTCCGCAGAGCATATTGCCAATTCCCTGCGCCCGGAGTTCCTTGTCGTAGTCGGTGCGCGGGCCGTCGTGCATCCGGTCTACGGCACCAGCGGAAAGTAGCGTCTCCGCGCTCGCGACAAATGCCAGCGTCAGCGCCCCGAACAGAGCGGCCTTCTGGGTCAGAAACGACAATCCATCGAGCGTGATCCAGTTGGCTGCCGCCAGCAGGTTCGCCGGCACCGTCACATAATTGACCTGGGCTTCCACCACCATGGCGGTGATCGTAGCCAGCACCACTCCAATCAGCGCCCCCGGAATCATCCGCAGCGCCGCGGGCCGGAACTGATTCCACAAAAGAAGACTGGTGATCGTCAATAGCCCCAGTAGCGCGGGGACGTGGTGCTGCGCGTAACCATCCGCATTCACGAAGTCCTGGTAGAGCGCATTCGGTATCGTGATGAGGTTGATAATCCCGTTGCTCTTCGGTTTGTCGTCGAGCATCACATGGAATTGCCCGGCGAAGATCAGAATTCCGATTCCACTGAGCATGCCGTAAATTACCGCCGGAGAAATAGCTCGAAACCACTGGCCGACCTTTAGAAGTCCCGCCGCAATCTGAAGAGCGCCTGCCAGCAGGAGCATCGGGCCCAAAGCAGTCACGCCGTGCTCTTGAACGATTTGGGCCACGAGTACCGCCAGTCCCGCCGCCGGCCCGCTTACTTGCAGTGGCGAGCCCGCTATGGTTCCAACGACAATCCCGCCGATGATCCCGGTAATGAGACCCGATGCAGGTGGCATCCCGGAGGCGATCGCGATGCCCATACACAAAGGTAGGGCCACCAAAAACACAATGATGGACGGCATGATATCGCCGGTAAATTTAGGCTGCACAAAGTCTCCTGGCAACAATCAAAAAGGGATCTGGCGGCAACTCCGCCTGCCCTTCCTCAAGGGTTAGCCGGTGCCGTCTCGACGATGAATGGATTTCAGCGGCTGCTGAAGGGAGGGCCGCGCGTAGAACTGGCCCGCAGGAAAGCTACAGGCGGTGCAACGATTGGCGGGATGGAAACAGCGGAAAAATCGGTGAGCGCCCCAAGCTCAACGTGATACGGTACGGCTTCCAGACCAAAGGGGCCGCTCGACGAGTTCTGCCCTCCGCCTGCGCGAAACGCATGATGCGAAATTTGAGCCGTTCGGCAAATGCCTCCGGGGCGTGTTCGGTCGGAACCACGCGCCGAGCCTTGGTTGGAGCACCAGTCCGCTTC
>JBKJSR010000166.1:0-3232 GCA_046594355.1 Bryobacter sp. | reverse complement strand
AAAACTTTGAATAGGCGAATGAAATCGATTCGCGCCAAACCGAGATAAAGATGATCGCAAAATCGGACGTAGAGACGCTGCTGGAATGTTTTCTGCGCATCTATTCTACCTGCCATGTCCGTAACCAGACACGCGGGAAAATGGCCTCTGCCGTAAGTGCCAATCAGTCCAGTGTTCTCGACATCTTGAGCACAACCAAAGGCGTCACGGTCCTTAATCTCCCCAGCCGCATGAGCGTCGCCCCGTCCACCATGTCGCTCGCTCTCGATCGGCTCGAGCGCGGCTCCATTATCAAGCGCATCAAAGACACCGGCGACGGCCGCCGCACTTTTGTTTTTCTCGCGCTCGAAGGCGACCGCATCGCCGCTCTCCTCGGTACTCTTTCTCTTGGCAAACGCAAACCAGCCGTAGCAAGCCTGCGCACTCTGCTGGAAGCCGCCCCCAATTTGCGCTAAGCTCTGTGGCATGAACCGCAGAAACTGGATCGTCGGCGGAATTGCCGGCACTGCACTCGCAGCCCAAACCAGGCTCGACAACATCGAAATCCCCAAACGCCTCTTCGGCAAGACAGGCGAAAAGCTCACGATCATCGGTCAGGCCGGCGGCCGCTTCCCACTGATCAGCTTCGACGAAGCGAAAGATGTTACCCGCCGTGCTTTCGATCTCGGCATCAACTATTTCGATACCGCTCACAGCTACTGGGGCGGCCGGAGCGAAGAGGTCTATGGGGAAGCCCTCATCGGCATCCGTAAGAAAATTTTTCTCACCACCAAGACCACACGCCGCGACAAAGCCGGTGCCACGCGCGAACTCGAACTCAGCCTCAAGCGCATGAAGACCGACTACGTCGATCTCTGGCAGATCCACTCGGTCAGCGAGCTCGATGACGTCGAAAAAATCTTCGCCCCCGGCGGCGCCATCGAAGCCTTCGAGGCTGCCAAGCAAAAGGGCCTCTGCCGCTTCCTCGGCTTCACCGGCCACCGCGACCCGCAGGTCCATCTTGCCATGCTCCGCCGTTACGAAAAGTACGACACGATTCTCATGCCGCTGCACGCCGCCGATCCCGCCTACCTCAGCTTTGAAAAAGACGTTTTGCCAGAAGCTGTCAAGCGCGGCCTCGGCATCCAGGCCATGAAGAGTACCGCCAACGCCAAGCTCCTCCAGACCCTGAGCGTCCGCCAATGCATCGAGTACGTGCTCAGCTTGCCCGTTCACTGTCTGGCTCTCGGCTGCACGACGATCGGCCAGGTGGAAGACGATGTGCGCATCGCCAAATCCCTCAAGCCTCTCAACGAGACACAACTCACAGAACTCCGCGACCGCGTTACGCGCGCCAAAATCCATGGCCCCAAACTCGAAGACTGGAAGAAAGACATAACCCTCAGCGCGGCTCTGCAAAAACTTTACAACGGAGGTTGAGTTTTGAACTCCACTCCTGTACGATGCAGCGAGTCATGAAATATATTTCGGCATCGCTACTCCTCGTCCTCTGCTCCTGTCGGCAAGGCAATGAAATCCCCACTCAGGCAGCCGAACTGGTCGGTGCCAACGCCACTTGGGGCAATACGGAAGGCCCTGCCGTCGATTCCAAAGGCAAGCTCTATTTCACTTCCCGCGGCACTTACAAAGGCATCGTAAGCTGGGATGAAAAAGACGGCTTCCAGGAATGGCTCGCCATCGCCACCAAAGAAGGTCCCGGCGGCCTCTACTTCGACGGGCAGGACAACCTCTTTGTCACCGCAACCGGCGAGCAGCAAATCCTGAAAGTCGCTCCAGACAAGAAGGTCAGCGTCGTAGCTGAAAATTTCGACGTAATGCCAGGCAAGAGCAAGGGGCCCAACGACCTGGTCGTTCTCAAGGACGGCACCATCTTCTTTACCGAGCCGAATGGTTACGACGGCACTGCCCCCAAAGGCACTATTTACCGCATTCCTAAAGACGGTAAAGCTGCGGTCTTCAGCCAGGAAATCACCGGCCCCAACGGCATCATTGTAAGTGCCGATCAGTCTTCGCTCTTTGTCAGCCACAACACGGCCCCAAACACGAGCCAGATCAATCGCTGGCAGATCAAGGCAGACGGCACCGCGGGTCCCATCGAGCAATTCGCCAAAGTGGAACCCTGCCAGGCCGACGGTATGGACATCAATCGGAAAGGCGAAATCTGGCTCACCTGTTACTCGCACGGTACCGCTTACCTGATCACCCCCGGCGGCCAGATCAAAGAGAAAATCACTACTGCCCAGAAGGCACTTACTAACGCCAAATTCGGACGCGGCCCCAACCGCGACTGGCTCTACCTGACTTCTTCCGACATGGACCGGATTACAGGTTATATCTACCGCGCTAAGGTGCAAGCCGACGGCAACCGCTGAGACACTGCAAAACTTCGCTGCCTGCGAGCGGAGATCTGTTAACTTCGTATTCAGCCCTCGTACCGCAACAACAACAGCGTCGCGTCGTCATGCGGCTCCGCTCCGTCCAGAAACTCCGCAAGCGCTCCCCGCAATCCGTCGTGCAATTCCTGCAAACTCCCGCTCGCATGCGCAACAATCGCCGCCGCGATCCGCTCCCGGCCAAAAAACTCATTCGGACCGCGCCGGCCCTCTTCCACTCCATCGCTAAACAACACAACAGTGTCTCCGGGCACTAACTCTATCGCCGCCACCGTGTATGTCGCCACGTCGATGAGCCCCACTGGAAATCCATCCTGATCGAGCGCTTCGAGACTCGCCCCCCCCGGCTGCCGCCCGTGCAGTACGAAGGGCCTCGAATGCCCCGCGTTCACAAAACTCATTCGCCCGCCGGCTTCCACCACACAGGCAAAAAGCGTCGCATACTTCTCACCCTCCGTCCTCTCGATCAGGAAGCGGTTCAGGCGCGGCAACCAGTCTTCGAGCGCCGCCCCCGCACTCGCCGCCTCGAGCAACACGCCTTGCAATAGCGAAGCCAGCAGGGCTGCGCCCACCCCCTTGCCCGATACATCGGCAACTGCGGCCAGCCAGCTCCCGTCCGGCCGCCGCAACACATCATAAAAATCCCCACCCACCTGGTGTGTTGGAATCGAAGACCCCACCGCCTTCAGAAAGCCCTCCGCCACGAGCTTTCTTGGCAACAGGTTCGCCTGTATCGTGCGCGCCAGGGCAAGCTCCTGCTCAAGCCGGTGCCGCTTCCGCTCTTCTTCGAGCAATCGCGCATTCTCCAGAATCGACGACGCCTCAAGTGCCAGCGTCTG
>JBKJSR010000509.1:0-3099 GCA_046594355.1 Bryobacter sp. | reverse complement strand
CTCATAGACCTCGACATACTTCAGGAGCGAAGCGAAGTCGGATTGGTCTTTGATTTTCGGCAAGGCTTCCAGCGCCTTCCGGTCGACAATGCGGGCGATCGATCGATAACGCCGGGGAACCTCATAGACGAGATTATCGTGTCCGTCGTCGAAAACAGGTTTAAGGACACCGGCGAACTTTTTCGGATAGAGAAAATCCTTGTACCATTCCTCCGACTTCGGCCCATGCACCGCAACCAGATCCACCCCGAGAATCTGCATCCAGGCGATGGCTAGCTTGGGGTCTTCACCCAACACGATCTCCCATTGCGAAGGCATCACGATTTGGTTCTGCAGGCCCTGCTCGGAACTTCCACCAAGCTGGCTGAGGTCGTGCCAGGTGTTGAACCAGAAGCGCACGGCACCTGTTACGTAGCTGCGGGAATTCGGATAGTTGGCGGCAATCCAGTCGGGTACGCGGTAGTAAATCGATGGCTTGTAATCGGTAGCCGCCGGGAAGATCGCCCCGTGGTGGCGCAGATAGTTGTAGTGGCCCGCAAGCACTGCCACCGCCACCGCAATGACCAGTCCACGAGCAATCTTGCCTCGTTGCCAAAGCCAGAGACATCCGAGCAGGATAGCGAAAATCAGGGTCAGATCAACTTCTGGAACCAGCCGCATCGGCTCTCCGATGATGCGGAAATTTAGCCAATAGTTCGCTGCGGTATTCAAGCTGAAGAAGAAGGCGGAACCAAGCACGAAAAGCTGCCAGGCTCGATCCCGCTGCATGCGGTAACGCCGGTCCGTGTAACTCAGAAAAGCAACCAGCAGCAGCATTCCAACCACACTCGACCATAAGTTGCCCTTTTGCGAGACAAACTTCATGTTGCGAATTGTAATTTCGAGATAGGAAGGAGTCAGCCAGAATGCGCTCAGCCCATACGCCACCAGCGGAATGGTAGCCGCATAGCGGAACAGCTTCCAGTCCCGCTCGGTCACCCACACCGCCCAGAACAGCAGCGGGAACAGCATAGCCAGCGCAGTTGCCCCGTAGAAGTTATTCGCGACGACAAAGGCGGCGGCTACACCCGAAGCAATGGCCCAGGGATAAGAGCGATTGCGCCAGCTAAGCCAGGCAAAGGCGAGGGCAAAAGGAATCCAGGCCAGCGCCGTCATGTGCGGCCCTTCGCCATAGCGCACCAGCGCATTCAGCTTCGAAGTGCCAAGCCGGAATCCGTCCCTGGCTACCTCGGGCACCAGTAGATAAGAGGGTGAAACGACCGCCGCGCCAAAGGCGGCCGCCAGCGCGGCAATCCGGTGTCGAAATCCAACGCGGGCCAGCAGGTAGACTCCCGCAATGCCGAAGCAGTAGAAAAAGGCGACATAGAGATGGTAGGCCTTGGCCGCGTCCATCGGATAATACTTGGCTAGAGCAGCCGTTCCGTAACGAAGTGCCGGCGGGTATATGTAGTCGAAACGGGTTCCGAGGTACCAGTGGGGCTGCCAAAGGGGACGGGGCCAATTGTCCTTCAGCATCCTTGCGTCGGCGATGAAGGTCGATTCAATCGAACCCCAATTTTCGGTGTACTTCAGCTTCCAGAGTGGGCGGATCAGCACCGCTGCAAAGAGGAAGACCAGTACGAAATCGAAAATCCAGGAGCGGCGTCCGCGCAGCATGATCTAACGGGTAGCCGTCGCGGCGCGGCTATAGCGGCGCTCGAGGGAAATGAATTGACGCTGCTTCATCAGGCCGCTGCGGTGTAGCAGCAGGCGGAAGAGAAGCCAGAGGATCGAGAGCCCATAGATCGAACTTTGAATCAAGCTGGCACTCGACGCTTGCGGAAAGTAGCGCGTTGGCACTGGAACCTCCGCTACGCGCGATCCAACTTCGACGAACTGCGCCATGATCTCCTGATCGAAGATGAAGTTGTCGGAGTTCATTTCAACGTTGACCGCTTCAAGTGCCTCCCGGGTATAAGCCCGGTAACCGGTATGGTATTCGGCGAGAGTGAGCCCGAAGACGATGTTCTCCGCCCCGGTGAGAAAGCGGTTCGAGATGAACTTCCACCAGGGCATACCGCCGCTCATCGGATCGCCGTTGAGGAGTCGCGAGCCGAGGACCACGTCGGCGGTGCCGTCCTGAATGGGCTTGATGATCTGAGGCAATAGGGTCGGGTCGTATTGGTAGTCGGGGTGAACCATGACGATGATGCTCGCTCCGGCGCGGAGAGCTTCGCGGTAGCAGGTCTTCTGGTTCGCACCGTATCCGTAGTTGCGGTTGTGTACAAAGAGTTCCAGGCCGAGCTCGCGGGCAATGCGGATCGTCTCGTCTTTCGAGCCGTCATCGACTACGATGACAAGGTCTACGACGTCGTGGGGCAGTTCCGCATAGGTCAAACGAAGGGTCTTGGCCGCGTTGTACGCGGGCATGACAACTACGACTTTCGCTTCGCCACCGTCAGGAACTGGTAGGCGAATAGGGTTTTCCATGCTCGTGCCAAATGATAACAAAGGAATTCAAGCCAATAAAGGGAGGGGATCGCCAGCCCGACCGGAATTCCAGTGACGGCGGCTACCTCGAAGGTGTAGCCGCTACGGAGAAAAAGAGACCGCCAGTTGGCCAGCATCCAGAAATGGAGGTGCGTGCGGTCGAAGAGACCCTTGTCGTCTTCGGGGAAGTTGCCGAGTAGGATTTGCAGGCGAAAGTACAGATTCCCACTGTTTGGAAGCGAAGAGACAATCACTCCGCGGGGGGCCAGATGAGGCCGCAGTTGCTCCAGCAGTTCCTGCGGGCGGCGGAGGTGTTCGAGCACATCGCCGATGACGATTACATCGAAGGGACCAGGAAGCGCAGGCAGGGACTGTTCGAGATCATGCACGATGGTGGGCGGGTTTTCGTCGAAGCCCAAGGGGTGTTCGATGCCTGTGACCGCGAATCCTTTGGCGGTGAGAAGGCCGGAAAGAAAACCATTGCCACAGCCCACGTCGAGCAGTTTAGGGCCGTGTACATTCGGATCGAGCAGCCCGAGCAGGAGCATATGGCTCGAGTAGGGAGACTGCTTGAGTGTGTAGACGCTCGGCATAGGCGAAACTAGAAGCATGGCATATCCAGAACAATTT
>JBKJSR010000293.1:0-5428 GCA_046594355.1 Bryobacter sp. | reverse complement strand
CTGCGGCGCTGATGAGAAACAGAAAAACGATAACGTTGCGAACCTTGGTCCAGAGCCCCTGGTCCAAGGTTCGCAACGTTATCGTTTTTCTGTTTCTCATCAGCGCCGCAGCGACGGCAGCCGGCTATTTTATCGATCCGAAACAATTCTTCCACAGCTATCTTGCGGGCTTTATGTGGAGTACCCGCATCCTGCTGGGCGCGCTATTTTTTCTACTGGCCGGCTATCTGGCGGGAGCGGCGTGGAATGTCACGGTGCGCCGTTTTTCGGAAACCATGGTGGCAATCATTCCCTTCGGCTTGATTCTGTTTATCCCCGTGGCACTGGGCATTCACGAGTTGTATCACTGGTCGCACGCAGAAGTTGTTTCGCAGGACAAGATCCTGCAGGGTAAGGCAATCTGGCTCAACCCGCAATTCTTCATGATCAGGGCAGTCATCTATTTTGCAATCTGGAGCTTCTTCAGTTTGGGCGTTTATCGCAACTCGACCGCAATGGATAAGGACAAGAATATCAAGTACATGCATTCCAATTCGCGCTATGCCGCACCGGGAATGCTGCTCGTTTTCCTTGCCACCAGCTTCGCCTCATTCGACTGGCTGATGAGCCTCGATCCGCACTGGTTTTCGACCATCTACGGCATCTACATTTATGCCGGTGGCGGCTTGGCTTCGATGTGTGCGCTGGTGCTCATCTCGCTTGCCTTCCGCAGCGCCGGCGTGCTCAAGAATTCAATCACCGAAGAGCATTATCACGACCTCGGCAAATGGATGTTTGCCATCACAGTTTTCTGGACCTATGTGAGCTTCAGCCAGTACATGCTGTATTGGTACGCCAATATCCCCGAAGAGACAATCTGGTTCAAGCACCGCTTTGTCGGTAGCTGGCTTTCCGTTTCGAAATTTCTCGTCTTCGGCCACTTCCTGTTTCCGCTTTTCTTCCTCATTACACGCAAGACCAAGCGCAACCTGAAGACGCTGGCCTTTATGGCAGTCTGGCTGCTCGTGATGGATTATCTGGACATCCACTGGAATGTGATGCCTACCCTCCATCCCACCGGCTTTGCGCCGCATTGGCTCGACTTTACAGCCCCAATCGCAACGACCAGCTTTTATGCCTTCTTTTTCTGGCACCACCTGAAGCAGCATGCGATTGTACCGATCGGCGACGTGCGGCTTTATCAGGCACTGGCCCATCACAATATCTAGGAGCTCACTGAACCATGTCAGAAACCAAACCATCTGAGCCAATTTCCCCCGAAAAGGCGCTCGCCATCGGCTACGAACGCAGCGAACCTAATGCAGCCCAAATTGGCGCTTTGACGGTCGTGATCGTGATCTCGATTCTGCTCTCGGGCTATGCGGTCTATTATTGGTATGTAGCGCAGCTCGAATACACCCGCCATATGGAAGTAGAAATACCGATCTGGCAGGAGCTGAAAGATGTGCGGGCTGCGGAGACCGAAAGGCTAACCCAGTACAAATACATCGATAAGACGAAAGGCAGCGTACAGTTGCCAATCGAACGCTCGATGGAACTGCTCATCAAGGAAGCTGAGGCGGGCAAAGTGTTTTATTCCGGAGTGAATTCCGCAATCAAGCCACGCGAAGAAGATGCCGGATTGCAGGCCGTGCTCGATAAAGCACTTGGCAAAATTCCAGCGCCACCCCCTCCGCCTGCATCTAGTCCAGTAGCAGGGGAAATTAAAACCCCGGTTCCCGAAAAGAAATAGACACTCAGATGAATTTCGTTACCCGGCAATTCGCGATCGCAGCAGCTTTGATGGGCCTGCTGGGCCTTTCCCTGCCGGTCATTGCCCAAAACGAAGTCATCGGCATGCCTAAAAACGCCGAGGAGCGCGCCAGAGTGCTCGTCGATAAGAAGACCGCAATGCCACGCGAAATGAATGGCGTTGGCGTGGACGAAAAGCTGGGCCAAACTGTGGACTTGAACCTCTCCTTCGTCGGAGAGGGCGGCAAGCTTCGCCGCCTGGGTGATTACTTTGCCAGCGGACGCCCGGTCATTTTAAATCTCGTCTACTACAAATGCCCGATGCTTTGCAATCTCACGCTCAATGCTCAGGTGAATGTGCTGAAAGAGCTGGCTTGGTCTCCAGGCAAGGAATTCGATGTGGTGACGATTTCCATCGACCCGACGGAAACTTCCGAGATGGCGCAGGAGAAGAAGTCCGCTTATATGAGCAACTTCGAGCGCCCTGTTTCGGGGGGCTGGCATTTTCTCGTGGACTACCAGGGCAACGTCAAGAAATTGGCCGACCAGGTTGGTTTCCGCTACAACTACGATGCCACGCAGAAGCAATATGCCCACAGCGCGGCGATCATGGTATTAACGCCGCAAGGTATGGTCAGCCGTTACCTTTACGGAATCAAATTCAAGGAACGGGATTTGCGTCTGGCGCTCACCGAAGCGGCGCAGGACAAATTTGGCTTAAGCTTTGAGAGGCTATTGCTGATGTGTTACCACTACGACCCAAGTGCAAAGTCGTACGTGTTGTTTGCCACCAACGTCATGCGTCTTGGCGGAGTTTTGGTGGTGCTCATTCTGGGCTTCGTGCTGTTCCGTTTCTGGCGGCACGAATATTTGACGCGAGACACTCGTGGCGGCAGCAGCACTCCGCTTGCCGCGGGCATCCCGAATGGCAAGAGTCACTTAACATGAATACCTGGTTACGCAATTTATTTCTTCCTAGCGCTTCGAGCATCCGAGCCGAAGGGGTCGACGACCTTTTCATGTTCATCCTGTGGTTGAACATTCTGTTCTTCTTATTGATTGCAGTTCTGATCGTCCTGTTTGTCGCTCAATACAGACGCCGGTCGGCCAATCAGAAAACAGCTCATATCGAGCACAGCACGGCACTGGAACTTACCTGGACTATCATCCCTTCCATCCTGTGTCTGATTGTTTTCTTCTGGGGCTTTAACACTTACATCCAGGCGGCTGTAGCCCCGGATGGTGCCATGGAAATTCAGGTCACGGCGAAAAAATGGATCTGGACATTCGGCTATCCCGACGGCTCCGTTGGCATCGGCAAGCTTTGGGTGCCAGTCAACAAGCCGGTGCGCCTGATTATGCACTCGGAGGATGTCTTGCATGCCTTCTTCGTGCCGGCGTTCCGCGTCAAAAACGATGTGCTGCCGAACCGCTACACGGAAACCTGGTTCCAGGCTACCGAAGTGGGAGACTTTGTCATGCCTTGCGCCGAATATTGCGGCAAAGGCCATTCTGAAATGAAAGCGGTGGTCAAGGTTGTTTCTTTACAGGATTACGAAAAGTTCCTGGAGGAAGGCGACCCCGAAGAGAAGGGTTTGCCACCGGAAAAATTAGGTGCTTCGCTTTATGTGAACCTTGGCTGCTCCACCTGCCACTCCATTGATGGCAACAAGGGCCAGGGGCCAAGCTGGAAAGGCATCTACAGTCATGTGCATAAAATGGGAGACGGAAAGTCGATGGTGGTGGATGAGAATTACATCCGCACCTCAATTTTGCAACCCCAGGCGATGATTGTCGAGGGATATCAAGGCATCATGCCTTCCTACCAGGGACAAATTCGCGAACGGCAACTGGTGGCGCTCATCGCCTACATCAAGTCGTTAAAGTAAACAAGGTAATGAAAGAAGAGCAGGGAGAATTCAGAGGTAAAGAATCATGGCAGACGTAATTGCTTCCCCCGCCGTTCATACGGCCGATCACGGACATCACGCAGACTACCTGACGGATCCGGCGCACAAAGGCATCTGGTCCTGGATGACCACCATCGATCATAAACGACTCGGTGTCATGTATCTTTGGGCGGTTTTGCTGGCGTTTTTTGTTGGCGGCCTTCTCGCATTATTGATCCGCCTCGAGTTAATGCACCCCGGTGAAGACTTCATCACGGCCGAACATTACAACCAGGCCTTCACTTTGCATGGCGCGATCATGGTTTTTCTGTTTATCATTCCTTCGATCCCGGCGGCGCTTGGCAATTTTATGCTGCCGCTCATGCTTGGAGCGAAGGACGTGGCATTCCCCCGCCTCAATCTCGCCAGCTTCTGGATTTACATCGTTGGTGCAGTGATGGCAGTGACATCGATTCTGGTGGGCGGCGTCGATACAGGATGGACATTTTATACGCCTTACTCGACCACAACGGGTGGAGCGGTGACGATGATGACCATGTCCGTTTTCGTACTTGGTTTCAGCTCGATCTTTACAGGCATCAACTTCATCGCGACTGTGCATAAACTTCGAGCGCCTGGTATGGGCTGGTTTCAGTTGCCACTCTTTGTCTGGGGCATTTACGCAACGGCGATCATTCAGGTGCTGGCCACCCCGGTGCTCGGCATTACGATGGTGCTGCTGATTATGGAGCGTGCCTTCAATATCGGCATCTTCGATGCCCAGATCGGTGGCGATCCGGTGCTCTTCCAGCATTTCTTCTGGTTTTATTCGCATCCGGCCGTCTACATCATGATTTTGCCTGGAATGGCGATCATCTCGGAAGTAATTCCGACGTTTTGCCGCCGTACGATTTTCGGCTACCGGCTGATTGCGCTCAGTTCGGTTGCACTCGCTCTGATAGGATTTCTGGTTTGGGGACATCACATGTTCACATCTGGTGAAAGCGCCCTTGCCGCTGGAATCTTCAGCTTTCTTACCTTCCTCGTCGCCATCCCGTCCGGAATCAAAGTCTTCAACTGGCTGGCGACCATGTATAAGGCTTCTATTTCCCTGGCCACGCCGATGCTCTACGCCATCAGCTTTCTGTTGCTGTTTGGCATTGGCGGCTTGACCGGAATCTTCCTTGGTGCGCTGAGCGTCGATATCCATTTACACGATACTTACTTTGTGGTGGCGCACTTTCATTACGTGATGATGGGTGGAACGGTGATTGCATTTCTCGCCGGCCTGCATTACTGGTGGCCAAAAATGTTCGGACGCATGTACAACGAGACAGTGGGTAAGATTGCCTGCGCGCTGGTTTTCATTGGCTTCAACATGACCTTTCTTACGCAGTTCTTCATGGGCAGTCAAGGCATGCCGCGCCGCTACTACACTTACCTCGATCAGTTCCAGCCGCTGCACCAGTTCTCCACTTTCGGTAGCTGGGTTCTGGGCGCCGGCCTCATGATCGCCGCCGTTAACCTGATGAGCGCCCTGCGGGGACCGAAGAACGCTCCCGAAAATCCCTGGGGTGGCACCACTCTTGAGTGGCAGACACAGTCGCCGCCCATTACACATAACTTTATCGGCCAGCCGGCAATCGAACATAATCCGTACGATTACCGCAGCTTCAAGATTCCAACCGACGCCGTTTAATTCAAAGCGAGAAAAGAAGAACTTAATGAGTCAAGCGCACGAAGCGAATCTCACAACGCACGGAGGGCATGCCGGAGAGCAGGCCCACGAGCATAGTCCCTTTCACCAG
>JBKJSR010000241.1:0-4196 GCA_046594355.1 Bryobacter sp. | reverse complement strand
GTTGGCGGCGGCCTGAGCCGTAAGTCCCGCAACACGAATCCAGAAACGCGATAAGGCATTTGCGTCGGATCCGCTTTCGAAAGTATGAAAGCGCCCGGCAGCACGGGAGGGTCCGGCAACCAGAAGCGCATACGGACGGCGGTCTTTTTCGTAGTGATCTCCGGGGTAAATCGCTTTGGCCCGGTTGATTTCGCGGGAAGCACGAATCCCGGCGTCGCGGCACTGATTGGGCTTGCAGCGGATTGGAGCGGATTGCGCATTTGGTCGCTATTGCGCAGTGGACGAAGTTCCACGACCAGGCGATTGGGCTCTTTGAGCACGAAGGTGCGGTGTTCCACTTCCGCCGTCTCCAGGTCGAAGACTAGGCGTGTAATGCCCTTTTGATTCTCCGCAATGCGAACCTGCTTCAGCAGGCTGTCGCCGGCGGGAATCGCCTGTACTGCGCCCCGTGGGCTGCTGGCGGGCCTGCCTGCAAGCACTGGAATCGTGTCTATAAAATCAACGAAAATGCGGGAAGGATTTTCGATCCGGTCGGACTTGATGTCGATCAGTCCATTCACGACGACAATCACTTTTGTGATTTGGCTTTCGCTTTCGATACGGATGTCGGTGATTAAACCCAACTTTGTTTTGGGCTTGTCTTGCGCAGAGAGTCCAAGACACAATACCAGCCATAGACCGATCGGAAGACCGGTCAGCGCCCGAATTGTGTCTGGAGCGAAACTCATGGCATTCCTATATGGATACGGCCCTCGGCATCGACAATCTGTTGGATTTTCGGCAGAACTTTCACTGCGATCTTGGCCTCGAGAATGCGGGCCTGCATCCGTTTCGACTCGCCATACTTCTTGCCCACATTGTAGACATAATCGATCGTCTCCGGGTAAGGCGGGATCCAGCCATGCTTTTTCACGGCACCTTCGCCGGCATTGTAGGCAGCCAACACCAGGCGGTCGTCATTAAATTTGCTTTTCAGGTAGCGGAGAAATTTTACGCCGCCTTCAATGTTCTGCCGCACATCGAAGGCATTTGTGACGCCAAGTTGCCTGGCCGTGGAAGGCATCAACTGCATCAGGCCCATTGCCCCCTTGGGAGAAACCGCGTTGGGATTGTAATTGCTCTCAACCTGCATGACGCTGCGCACGAGCAATGGATCGACGCCGTAGGCTGCCGCGCTCTGTTCAACAATTTCGTCCAACTGTGCCCGCCCTGCGGCAAGGCTGGTAAGCTTGGCCAGAGTCGCAGGCAGCGTCGCGGCCGCCTCCTGCGCAATGACTTCCAGCGGAGGAACTTCTCTGGGTAGTACTAGCTGGGTGCGTACCAATCGGCCACTGCTGCGGTCTACGCGCACCGTCGAGCGAACGATTCCCGCGTCGGCACTCCACATTGGTGCTCCGGCGAGACAGAAGCACGCTAGGCTAAAACAAAAGCGGCTCATTTTGTTCCACCCCATCATAACTGAAAACTCTTTTTGAATCAATGAATTATACTCCCGAGTCTCGTGTTGCTTTTGGTGTCGGCGCATTTGTTCTTGCCGGTGGAGCAAGCAGCCGCATGGGGCGCGACAAGGCTTTACTCCCTGCCGGAGATAATTTTTTGCTGGCGCATCTGGTTGAGATTTTGCAATCGCTCTCCCCGGAAGTACTGGTGATTGCTCCCTTGGGCCGATACGAAACCCTGGGCTTCACCACTCTCCAGGACCAGCGTATCGATTGCGGGCCACTCGCCGGCATCGAGACAGCACTTGCGCATACAAAGTTCGAATGGAATCTGATTTTGGCCTGTGACTTGCCTAACATCAACCGCGATTGGCTGCTCGCCCTCTGCAGCGCGGCGCATCTGACATCCCCAACGCTTCGCTGCATCGCTACTGGGCTTTCGACCGCCGAGCCGAATCCACTACTGGCAATCTGGCACAGGGATGCTCTCCCCACTGTGCGAAAATTCCTCGATACCGGAGAATTCCGGGTCAGGACCGTGCTCAAATCACTCGAATCACAAATTCTCATCCCACCAGACTCGCGAATCTTGGCAAACTGGAATCGTCCCGAAGATATTCTGGAAGAGCCAGGCGAAGGAAAGGCAAATCGTGGCTGTTGAAGGCTTCCCTTATTACATTGAATTCCGTCACGTGCATAAGACGTTTGACAGGCCCATTTTAGTCGATTGCAATTTCTATGTTCCTGCGGGCGAGACCGTCGCGGTAATCGGACGCAGCGGAGTTGGAAAATCCGTCTCGCTTGGCCACATTATGGGCTTTCTCAAGCCCGACGACGGGCGTATCATCGTCGGTAATCGCGACATAACTTTTTTCGATGAATCCGAACTGCGCAAAGTTCGCAAGAAAGTGACGATGGTCTTTCAGTCCGGCGCACTGTTCGACTCTTTGACCGTTGGCGAAAACATCCTGTTTTCACTCGAATTGCGGGACGACTACGACGAGAAGAACAAGGAAGACGTCGTGGACGGCCTGCTCGATCTCGTCGATCTGCTGGAGTATCGCGATTCCTACCCCGCAGATCTGTCAACCGGCTATAGGCGGGCTGTCGCCATCGCTCGCGCACTCGCTGCGCAGCCGGAATGCGTCCTCTACGACGAGCCGACCACGATGGTAGATCCCATCATGGCCAGTCACCTTGCCAACCTGATGCTTCGTCTCAAAATGCAATTGAAGCTCACCAGCGTAGTTGTGACTCACGATCTCGAGCTGATGCGCAAGGTCGCCGACCGGGTTGTCTTCCTGAGCGAAGGCAATGTCGCCTATTTCGGCCCTGTCGAGGGGCTGGAGGACTGCGACCACGAGCAAATTCAGGACTTCCTCAAGCTCGACAGAATCAGTTGACCGCATCCTGCCTGAGAGGCAAACAAGCCAAAAGCTTGTGCTTAGCCGCCGTAATTTGAGGCAATTCGCTTCTTGGCATCTTCAAATATCTTGATCTTGCCATCGTTGATCAAGCGCTTCACCAATGTCTCTTCGAAGATGTCGGCGCGTTCACTCGCCTTGCGATTTTTGACCATATTGACCAACTCCGCACGGCGGGCGGGCAAATGGCTGAGGTCGGCAGACTTCTTGTCGACCAGCTTGGCGAAGAACCATTTTCCGTCCACTGTCATCGGTCCGGCCAATTGGCCGATATTCTTGCCGAAAGCCTCAGCAACTGCAGATGCCGGGCCAATTCCGTCCGCAAAACCTTGCCGGTTGAATTCCTGAGTCTGTTTCACTACCAGTCCAAACTCTTTGGCAATCCTGGCTAAATCTGCATCGGGTGCCTTCAGCATTGCCGAACCCGTTGCTCTCATCTCGGCTACCTTTTTTTGCGAAGCCGTAATCGCCAAAGTAGACATAATAGAATTCTTCACTTGATCGTAGGCGGCTTGGCGGGACGGCACCACTTCGTCTACCGTGAGAACGGCAAAGCGCTCGGCCGTGAGTGTCGAAACCTGCGTGACTTCACCCTTTTTCAGTTTTACGATCAGGGCATATAACTCCGGCTTGGGGCCAATGCCAGGAATCGCAGTCGAGGCGTTGGCGTACTCGAATCGAGTTGGCGTGATCCCCAACTGGGCGGCGGCAGGCGGAACCTGACTGGGATTCTTCACCAGCTCGGCGCGCAACGTATCGGCCACCTTGCCAAGTCCGTCTGTTCCCTTACTGCGCCGCACTTCCGCTTCAAGAGCAGCCCTTACTTCTTCAAAGCTGCGCAGCCCGGCTGCCTGCTTCTCTTCTACTTCCATCAAGTGGTAACCGAATTCCGTCTTGATAGGGTTGCTCAGCGTCTTCAGCGGCCCCGTAAAAGCGTATTCGTCAAAATTCTTTGCTGTCTGCCCGCGGGTCACAAACCCGACTTCTCCGCCGTTTGCCTTCGAACCCGGATCTTCAGAATACTTCTTGGCCAGCTCTTCAAATTTGGCTCCGCCCTTCAACTGCTTGTAGACAGACTCGGCAAGCGTACGCATTTTGGCGTCTTCGGCTTCAGGCTTGTCCTTTGTCATGAACAGGATATGGCGGACACGCGATCTTTCCGGCGACCGGAAGTTCTCAATATTGTCGGCATAGGTTCGGCGCAAATCTTCTTCGCTCACCTGAATATTAGCCAGCACTTTGCTCGAATCGATCGTGTAGAGGCTTACCGTACGGGCCTCGGGGATCTGGTAGGTGGCTTTGTTTTTTTCGTACTCGGCGAGCGCATCGGCTT
>JBKJSR010000200.1:0-12018 GCA_046594355.1 Bryobacter sp. | reverse complement strand
ATCCCCGCCCACAGGGCGGCATCTTCCCTCTTCCGCCACTTTTTCACCCTCATCTTCACGCTGAACCAAAACAGAGGTTCCTCCCACTTCCCGTCAACATCGTTTACACAATCCTTTTTACACCCTGGATTCTGGTCTTCCACACTTATGCCGCACACTCAGCAGATTTCGCAGCGCATCTCTTGCGGATGATCTTCAGGAAGTTCTACGGCGAAGTGGGCTCGAAAAAAGACTGTATAGCTGGCTGACAAAACCGTGGGACTCAACTGAGCAACTACGATCTGCCACCGCCCGCAGCGAGCGCCTCGGAAGGCGCTCCGCTTTGGCTGACGAATGGTACCAGAGTAATGCGGGATGCCAGGTGGCTGCCGCCCCAATTAGCGGCTAACTGGAAAGTGGGTGGTGCAGTGCCATAGCCATTGTCCTGGAGATGAGTTTTCAGTTTCGGTGATGCCCTTGGAGAAGGTCACTTCTTTGCCGTAGGCGTAGAATTCGCCTTGTACTTCGAGGGCGGCGAAACGGTCGAGCTGGAGTTTGCAGAACTCGTTGAGAGATCTGCCGGCGCGGCTAGAGGTTCAGGATAGCCGTGGGGTCGGTGGGGTTGGGGGCCGTGGCGTCTGGTTCGGCGGGTTCGGGGTTGTCCATGGCCTCTTTGACGAGCGCCCAGGTGGCACCTTTGAGTGCTTTGATGCCTTTGCCCGTGATCGCCGAAATGACGTGCAGCGGGAGGTCGTTCTCTTTGCAAAATTTTTTCAGCTCTTCGAGCCGGGTGGGGTCTTGCACCGAATCGAGCTTGGTGGCAACGACGATCTGCGGCTTGGTGAGCAGCTTGGGGCTGAAGCTTTCCAGTTCGTTCTGGATGATGTGATAGGCCTCAACGGGGCGTTTTTCGTTGAAGTCGGAGAGGTCGATGAGGTGGAGGAGGGCACGGGTTCGTTCTACGTGACGAAGGAAGGTGATGCCGAGGCCATGGCCTTCGGAGGCACCTTCGATCAGGCCCGGAATGTCGGCCATGATGAATGTTTCACGACCGAATTCATCCATACTTACCACGCCGAGGACCGGTTCTTTGGTGGTGAAGGGGTAGGCGGCTATTTCGGGTTTGGCGGCGGAGAGGCGTGAGATGAGAGTGCTCTTGCCGGCATTGGGGAAACCGACAAGGCCGACGTCGGCGAGGAGCTTCATTTCGAGGCGCAGGGTGAGGGTTACGCCGGCGACGCCGTCTTCTTTTTCGGTTGGGGCCTGGTGAGTTGGAGTGGCGAAGTGCTGGTTGCCACGACCGCCGCGACCGCCTTTGGCGATCACATACTGCTCGCCGTCCTTGGTGAAATCGTGGAGGAGTTCGCCAGTGTACCAGTCGTAAACAATGGTACCGACGGGAACCTTGACGATATGGTCTTCGCCCGCTTTGCCGGATTTGTTCGAACCTTCGCCGTGGCGACCGCGCTCGGCGGAATGTTCGGGATTCATGCGCAGGTGAAAGAGAGTGTTGTAGTGTCTGCTGCCTTCAAAAATGACGTCGCCGCCGTAACCGCCATCGCCGCCGCTGGGACCGCCACGAGGGACGAATTTCTCACGCCGGAATGCAGAACAGCCGTTACCGCCGTCGCCGCCATTGACATAGACTTTGGCTTCGTCGATGAATTTTGAAGAGTGAACCATAAAATGAAAATGGCCGCCAAGCGTAGTGCTGGCGGCCGAACCAGAATCCTTTGGAGGAGTTTAGTTGAGGCTAAATTCCTTGATGCTGACGTACTTGCCCATGCGGCCACGATCTTTGAATTCGACGACACCGGTGATGCGGGCATAGAGGGTGTGGTCTTTACCGACACCGACGTTTTCACCGGCATTGATGCGGGTGCCACGCTGGCGGACGATGATGGAGCCGCCGGAGACGAGTTCGCCACCGAATTTCTTTACGCCGAGCCGCTGGCTTTGCGAATCTCGTCCGTTTCTACTACTGCCTGCGCCTTTTTTACTTGCCATTGCTCTTTAACTCCCTTTGCGACCGCCCTAGGCGATTGCGTTCACTTTCACTTCGGTGAAATTCTGACGATGACCCTGAGTGCGCTTGTATTGCTTTTTGCGCTTGAACTTGAAGACGATGATTTTGACACCGCGACCGTGCTTGGTGACGGTTCCGGTGACTTTATAACCGGCGGCGTCAGCTCCGGTCTTGATACCGGCGTCGCCGCCAATCATCAAAACTTTGCCCAAATCTAATTCTGCGCCGGGTTCGGCATCGATCGTGTCAAATCGAACGACATCGCCGGGGGAGACACGAAATTGCTTTCCACTGGCTTCAATCACTGCGTACATAACTCTGTCTGTTTCCTTTAGGAGCGGATCAAACTGTGGGAAATTCAGCGCTGAGTACGCGCAAAGGTGCGCGGTAGTGCTGCCACAAACCCTTAGTCTAGCGGATTTTCAGTGTGACGGCAAGGTGATGCGGATTGCTGTCAAGGCAAAGTAGAAATGTCCGCATCCTGGCAATGTAGAAATGTCCGGTTTGGGTGAGCCTTGGGAAAAGGCATGGTAAGTTGATCGTGCCGGTGAAGCGGAGGCGGGCAATGCTGGCGAACAACCCGCCAAGGAATAACCGATCGGAACTCATCGGGACGATGGGGATGGCGCAATCCTCCCGTTGTGCCATCAAAGCTCGGACGGGAGCGGCTGTCGGGAGGCGGCCGCTCCGGACTGGAACGAGATGCAACATCGCTCATCGGACGATAGATTCCGTGATGCATCAAAAACACACGTTGAGGCCTCGACGTAAATTGTGTCGCAGCCGAATAGAAATGTCCTGTCCCATGGTTGGAATTGAGAAGGACCGCGTTGGTTCGATCTCCGCTTTTCTTGAAACCTAATCGAAACGTCCCTCCCCGCTATGATGGGGAATTGGAACCAATAGCCGTAAAAAGTCCTCGCGTTTCAACTTTGAGACAAAAGCTGGGCTGGCAGGGAATCGCGCTTCTGGTCGTGACGAACCTGGCATCGCTGGGCATCCTCCTATGGGTGCTTCAGGATGTAAAACTCGCGGAGATCTGGATCGAGATCAAGCAGATGCATTGGGGATGGGTGGCCCTGGCGGCTGTGAGCGACATCCTGGTTTATGTAATCCAGGGTTGGCGCTGGAGCATCCTGCTACGCCCGATTTCGGATATCCCGATGATGCGCAGCGTGCGGGCCATCTACGTGGGACTCTACGCGAACGAAGTGTTGCCGTTTCGCAGCGGTGAAATCATACGCTGCTACCTGCAATCCCGCTGGGGTCATTTGCCCTTTAGCGTTGTGCTCTCCAGCATCGCCATCGAGCGGATCTTCGACGGCATCTGGCTAGTGCTTTATCTGAGCCTGGTGGTGCAGTTTGTCGATCTTCCCCGCCGGATTCGCGATGGCGGCTTTGTGCTCATTCTCATCGTCGCGCTATTGGCTGCCGCGCTCGGCTTTATCATCGCTTTCCAGCGTAAGGCCAAGGAACTTGCCGCTCACTGGAAATGGGGAGACAAGGCACGAATCTTCATCGAAGACCTGCAGGCGATGGGCGGCTCGCGGAGTTTCTTTCAGTCGTGGGTGGCGAGCCTGCCACATTTGCTCTGCATGACCGTGCCGATTTATTGCTCGCTGCAGGCATATGGCTTGACGGGCTTTACGCTCTGGGATGCGGCAGTGATCAATGTGATTGTCCGGTTGGGTACCGTGGTTCCGGGTGCGCCTGGCAACCTCGGCGTCTATCAGGGATTGATCGTGCTTGCGCTCGTGTTTTTCGGGATCGAGGAAAACGTGGCCAAGCGCTTCAGCCTGATCGTTTGGGGCATTGTCACGTTGCCTCTTCTAATTGCAGGCTTGGTGGCTTTGTCGGTGACGGGCTTCAAGCTGCGGGAATTGCAGGAGACTGCCTCTGCGGCCGAGAGCAAAGGACACATAGAATAGGGTTCAATGCGACTCATAGTTTTAGCACTTCTTACGGGCCTTGCGCTGCCCGCCCAGATCCGCGTGATTGCCTTTGGCGCCCATCCGGACGACTGCGATATCGGTGCCGGTGGTCTTGCCGCCAAGTTTGCTGCGATGGGGCACAAGGTGAAATTTGTAGCGGTGACAAATGGCGATGCCGGTCACCAGACGATGGGCGGGGGTGTTCTTGCCATACGGCGGCGGGCCGAGGCAATGGAATCGGCGCGCCGGCTCGGAATCGAATACGAGGTGCTTGATAATCACGACGGCGAACTGCTGCCGACCCTCGATGTGCGGCTGCAAGTGATACGGCGCATCCGGCAATGGAATGCCGATGTGGTGATCTCGCCACGGACCAACGACTACCATCCGGATCATCGCAACACCGGGATGCTGCTGCAGGATGCAGCCTATATGGTGATGGTTCCGAATGTGGCTTCCGATACGCCACCACTCAAGAAAAACCCGGTCTTCGTGCATTATCAGGATCGATTCCAGAAGCCCGACCCTTTCCGGCCAGACATCGCCATCGATATTACCGATGTCTTCGATCAGAAGATCTCCGCGCTTGATGCCCACGAGAGCCAGGTTTATGAATGGCTGCCTTGGATTGGCGGTTACTTTGAAGAGGTGCCCGCCGGCAAGACGGAGCGCAAGCCGTGGCTCAGGAAGAGAATGCAGCGTCCCATTACGCCGGCAGTCCGCTTGGCTCTTGAGAAGTGGTACGGCAAGGATCGCGGGGCAGGGATTCAATTCGCGGAGGCATTCCAGGTAGGCGAGTATGGCGCACAACCGGATGAAGCAACGCTGCGGAAGCTCTTTCCCATGGTGGGCAAATAGTGGATCGCGCGGCAATCCCTTCAGTCGATCTTTTGCTGCGCACACTGATTCCGAAGTATCCTCAGATCGCGAAGGAGAGACTGGTCTCTGTTGCGAGATCTGTTTTGCAGGCGGTTCGGGAACTGGAGTTGCCGCTCGCAGAGATCGATGCGGAACTTGACTCGCGACTGATGCGCCTTTCGTCGCCATCGCTGCGGAGGGTGATCAATGCGACTGGCGTTGTGCTGCATACTAACCTTGGCAGAGCCCCGTTGCGGCCTTTCGAGCCAGTATCGGGCTATTCGAATCTCGAATACGATCTTGCCACCGGCAAGCGCGGCAAGCGGGATGAACACTATGTGCCGCTGCTCACCGAACTGCTGGGTGTTGCGGCGATCGCGGTAAACAACAATGCCGCAGCCACATATCTTGTTTTGAAGGCTCTTGCCGAAGGCGGCGAGGTGTTGGTAAGCCGCAGCGAGCTGGTAGAAATCGGCGACGGGTTTCGCATTCCCGACATCATGGAGCAGAGCGGTGCGCGCCTGCGAGAAGTTGGGGCAACCAACCGCACAAATCTGGAAGATTATTCGAAGGCCGCCGGCCCGCAGACGCGGATGGTGATGCGCGTGCATCCCAGCAACTTTCACCAGACCGGCTTTGTCGGCAAGCCGACGCTCAAAGAATTGGCGTGCCTTTCAGTCGAGCTTGCACTGCCTCTCTATGAAGACTTGGGAAGCGGTTGCCTGGTGGATCTAAAGCCCTATGGAGTTGAAGAACCGCTAGTCTCAGCGAGCCTGGCCGCCGGCGTAAATCTGGTTTCGTTTTCGTGCGACAAGTTGCTGGGAGGCCCGCAGGCAGGCATCATTGCGGGTGACGCAGCGTTGATAGCCACGATTCGCCGCCACCCGATGTATCGAGTGCTGCGGCTCGACAAGCTGGCCGTGCAGGCGCTATCCGATTCCTTGCGCGCCTTGGTGATTGGGGACTACGCGAGCCTCCCCGGCCTAAAGATGCTGATGTTGCCGATCGCCGAAATTGGAGCGCGTGCGGAATGGATCGCCGCGAGGATTGAGGGAGCAAAAGTGATCGACGGGCAGAGCGTCCTGGGCGGGGGCTCCACACCGGACCAGAGCATCCCCACGCGCCTGATTGCAATTCCCGGCAACGCGCATCGCCTTGAGAAACAGCTTCGCGCCAGCGACCCTCCGGTCGTGGCGCGAATTGAAAAAGATCAGCTATTGCTGGATTTGAGAACGGTGTTCCCGTCCGACGATGAAGCGATCGTCGAAGTATTAAAGAACTACGCGCGCTCCATGTAGGTGCCTTCGGCGGTGTTGACGCGAATCTTCTCGCCCTGGGAGATGAACTGCGGAACGGTGACCATCATGCCCGTCTCGAGCTTGGCCTGCTTGCCGACATTAGAAACGCTGGCACCCTTGAGGCTGGGCTCGGTTTCGACGATCAGAAGGTCTACGGTGGGCGGTGGTTCGACACTGATGGGGCGGCCTTCGTAGAAGGTAACCGTGACCGGCAGATTGTCGATGAGGTAGTTGGCGGCGTCGCCCAGGAACTCGGCGGAGAGTTGCACCTGTTCATAATCTACTGTGTTCATGAAGTAATAGAAATCGCCGTCCCGGTACATGTACTCCATCTTTTGTTCGTCCATCATCGCCTTCTCGACTTTGTCTTCGGAAGCGAAACGGTGTTCATTCATCGATCCGTTGCGCAGGTTGCGCATCTTGACCTGAACGAATCCACGCAGGTTGCCCGGCGTGCGGTGAGACATGGCGAAAATGGAATAGAGTTCACCGTTGAACTTGATGACCATGCCCGGGCGAACTTGTGTAGCGGAGATCATAAGAGTTTGATCCCGTATTTTAGCATTTATGGATGGATTTCAGAAGTTAGGTCCCGGCGCGGGATTGTCGTACCATGAAGCAAAATGATTCCAGAGTTCATAGCCGAAGGCCTGACATTCGACGACGTACTCCTTGTTCCAGCGCGAAGTGCCGTGTTGCCTGCGCAGGTCGAAACTAAAACAAACCTCACCCGTACCATGGGCCTCAACATTCCGCTGGTGAGTTCAGCCATGGATACAGTGACGGAAAGCCGGCTTGCCATTGCCCTTGCGCAGCAGGGCGGCATGGGAGTGATTCACAAAAATCTCTCAATCGATCTGCAAGCCGAAGAAGTGGACAAGGTGAAGCGCAGTGAAAGCGGGATGATCGTCGACCCCGTAACGATCGACCCGGATCAGCGTATCCAGGATGCACTCGATCTGATGCGGCGATATCGCATCAGCGGCGTGCCAGTGACCAAAAACGGCAAGCTGGTTGGCATACTCACGAATCGCGATTTGCGCTTTGAGACACGCTTCGATCTGCCCATCAAGGACCTGATGACTAAGGACAACCTGATCACGGTTCCGGTTGGCACGACCCTGGAAGCAGCCGAACAGATTCTGCACCAGCACCGCGTTGAAAAGCTGCTTGTGGTGGACGATGAATACACGCTCAAGGGTTTGATCACCGTCAAAGACATCCAGAAAAAAATCAAGTATCCGTATAGCGCGAAGGACGATCAGGGGCGTTTGCGAGTTGCGGGAGCGGTCGGGGCAGGCAAAGACTTTTTCGATCGCGCCAAGGCATTAGTAGATGCCAAGGTCGATGTCCTCGTGATTGATAGCGCGCATGGCCACTCCGAAGGAGTGATGAATGCACTGAAAAAGATCAAGGAAAAAATGCCTCATGTTCAAGTGGTTGTCGGCAATGTTGCAACCTTTGAAGGCGCGCGGGATCTGATCGAATTGGGAGCGGACGGCATCAAGGTCGGTATCGGGCCGGGGTCGATCTGCACGACGCGCATCGTAAGCGGCGCGGGGGTGCCGCAGATTACGGCGATCGCGGAATGTGCCAAGGCTACGCGTCCGGCGGGTGTTCCATTGATCAGCGATGGCGGCATCAAATTCTCGGGCGATCTGACCAAGGCAATCGCAGCGGGCGCGGATTGCGTGATGATTGGCAGTCTGTTCGCGGGCACGGATGAAAGTCCCGGCGAAACGATTCTGTTTCAGGGCAGAACCTTCAAGTCTTATCGCGGCATGGGTTCGCAAGGGGCGATGGCGCAGGGTTCGAGCGATCGCTATGGCCAGGAGGGGGCAGGCAAGCTGGTGCCGGAAGGCATTGAAGGGCGCGTTCCCAGTAAGGGTCCGCTCGGCGAGCTTGTGTTCCAACTGGTTGGCGGGCTGAGAGCGGGAATGGGTTACTGCGGCGCACAGACGATTCGCGAATTGCAGGATAATTCAAAGTTCCTGCGCGTCAGTAGTGCCGGGCTTCGCGAGAGCCATGTCCACGACGTGATTATCACGAAAGAAGCTTCGAACTACCGGATTGAATAGCCGGGCTATTTCCTGATTGCATCGAAGGATCCCTTCGCCACGCGAATCTGAAGCTGGACGCCTTTTTTGACATCCTTTGGGCTGCGCACGATGCGGCCGTCCTCCAGGCGTACGATGGCGAACCCGCGTTCGAGAATGCTGGTTGGATTCAACTGCTGCAATTGTCCTTCGAGCGATTTTTGCTTCAAGGCGTAAACGCTCAGGATGGCTTTGATCCGTTCGCGCATTGCGGTGCGCATGCGCACGATCTTCTCCCATCGCTCCATGAATATGAGGCGGTGGTCCTTTGCCATGAGCTCGAGCGTGGCTTGCTGATAGGCCAGTTTCAGTTTCCAGACGCGAATTTTGAGCAGGCCATCCATGCGGGCGTCGATTTCATCCAGCCTTTGGGCAAAGCGGTTGAGCCGCCGTTGCAACAAGCCCCTGGCCTGGTCGACTCCATGCCGGAATACCTGTTCCCGTTTGGTAGCGATGGCGTGGCGCACGCTGCGTGCCATCGCGCGTTCGAGGCTTTCGATGCGTTCGATCAAGGCAGTTATATCCGGTGCGATGATCTCGGCTGCGGCCGAAGGAGTTGGGGCTCTGAGGTCCGCGACAAAGTCGGCGATGGTGAAGTCTGTCTCGTGCCCGACCGCCGAGACGACAGGCACGCTGCAGGCAACGATTTCTCTGGCCACGGATTCGTCGTTGAAGCTCGATAAATCTTCGAGAGAACCGCCGCCGCGAGCGACGATAACGACATCGGGCCAGCCGCTCTCGCTGAAGTAGCGCAAGCCCGCACAGATCTGCTCCACGCTGGACGCGCCTTGCACAAGTGCGGGGTAGATGCGAATCTCGAGCCCCCGGCTGCGGCGCTCAAACACGTTCAGCATGTCCTGGATTACCGCGCCTGTAGGGGAGGTGACGATGCCGATGCGGCGGGGAAATTTAGGCAGAGGGCGCTTGCGTGCGGCTTCAAAAAGGCCTTCTCCGGCCAACTTTTTTTTCAGTTCTTCAAAGGCCTGCTGAAGCGCACCGGCACCTAGAGGCTCGGCAAATTCCACCAGAAACTGATAGACGCCACGAGGCTCATAGACGTCAATGGAACCTCGGGCCTGCACCATCAGCCCGTCGCGCAATTGGAATTTCATCAGCCTTGCGCTCTGCCGGTAAATCACGCAAGAGAGCACCGCATCTTCTTCTTTCAAGTTGAAGTAGAGATGGCCGCTGGCGGCTACTTTTAGCGCGGACACTTCTCCGGTGACGTAGAGATTTGAGAACTGCTCGCGCAATGTGCGGCGAAGCCGCGCCGTGACCTGCTTGACGCTTAATTTTTCCGGCTGCCATGGCTGCCAATCCAACCCTGTCTGTTCCACTACTTCGATTTTACTGGACGCTATGATCGAAGCATTAGCATGAGTACTCCCACGCGGCAAGTTCCGCTTCTCGATCTGGCCGCCCAACACGCGCAAATTCGCGAGGAGATTCTGGCGGAACTCATCCCTTTGATCGATTCGCAGCGCTTTATCATGGGCCCGGCGGTAGGCGAGCTTGAGTGCAAGATGGCGGGATATACAAACTCGCGATATGCAATTGGTTGCGCCTCGGGCAGCGATGCGCTGCTGCTCGCCTGGATGGCGCTGGAACTGGGACCGGGCGACAAGGTCATCACCACGCCCTATTCGTTTTTCGCAAGTGCCGGATCACTTGCGCGCATTGGCGTAGAGCCTGTCTTCGTCGACATCGATCCTTTAACATTCAACATCGATCCCAATCAGGTGGAAGACGCTTTGAAGCGGAACACCGATGTTTGGGCGATCCAGCCCGTGCATCTCTTTGGCGGTTGCGCGGACATGGATCCGCTGCTTGAACTGGGCCAAAAGTATGGCGCGGTTGTGGTGGAGGACGCCGCTCAAGCGATTGGTGCCGAGTACAAGGGGCGGCGCTGCGGGGCGATTGGCGCGATGGGCTGCTTCAGCTTTTATCCGGGCAAGAATCTGGGTGCCTACGGGGATGCCGGCCTCGTCACGACCAACGACCAGACGCTGGCGGAGTTGCTTTATAAGTTGCGTCTGCACGGTGGCAGGGATAAGTATTTTCATGAGCTGGTAGGGATCAATTCGCGCATCGATACTTTGCAGGCGGCAGTGCTGAAAATCAAGCTGCGGCACCTGGATCGATGGACGGAACAGCGCCAGCAGAATGCCGCAAATTACAGGAGTCTGTTTGCCGGTCTGGATCTTCCGGTCACGCTGCCCTCGATTGCGCCTTATCAGACGAGACACGTCTTCAATCAATTTACAATCCAGTGCGAGCGCCGCGATGAGTTGAAGGCTCAGCTTGCCGCTACTGGAATCGGGTCGGAAATTTACTATCCACTGCCATTGCATTTGCAGCAATGTTTCTCAGGGCTTGGATATGAAAAGGGCGACTTGCCGGTCAGCGAGCGTGTTGCCGAGCAAGCCTTGAGTCTTCCGGTCTATCCGGAGCTAACGATGGAAGATCAGGTCTACGTCGTAAACGCAATCGCGCAATTCTACAAAGCCGCGAAGTAAGCGCGCACGGCACCTTCGATGCGCGGACAAGCGTGCCCGTCTCCATAAGGGTTGTGAATTTTTGAGCGGCGCTCGTACTCGGCGGCGTTGTCGAGCAGCAGTTCAGCTTCACTGACGATCTTGTCTTCATCGGTGCCCACCAGCCTTACGGTACCCGCATCTACGGCCTCTGGCCGCTCTGTAACTTCACGGCTGACCAGAATTGGTTTGCCCAGTGAGGGGCCTTCTTCCTGTACTCCGCCAGAGTCCGTAATGATCAAGTAGCTTCTTCGCATCAAGTCGACGAAGGGGAGATAATCTTGTGGAGCGATGAGGTGTACATTACTCCGATCCCCGAGGATTGCCTCTACCGGGCCACGCACGTTGGGGTTGGGATGCACAGGGTAGACGAGTTGCACATCCGGCCGATCGGCGAGGCGCAGAAGAGCTTTGCAGAATCGCTCGAAGCCTTCTCCGAAATTTTCGCGGCGGTGGCCGGTGACCAGGATGATTCGGCGGTCTGGATACAGGAATTCCCAATGATGCGGGGGCAGCGTTTCGAGAGTCAGAAGCAATGCATCGATGCCCGTGTTGCCTGTCACCGTGATGCAGGCCTCTGCCACGCCTTCGCGCTTCAGGTTTTCAGCGGCCCATGGAGTGGCGGCGAGGTGCATTGTGGCAAGCCGTCCGACCATCTGCCGGTTCGCCTCTTCGGGGAAAGGCCGCGAGAGGTCCCAAGTGCGGAGGCCCGCTTCCACGTGGGCGATCGGCACGCCAGCGTATAGGGCTGCCAGAGCGCCGCAGAAGGTTGTGGTCGTATCGCCTTGAACCACGACAAGGTCGGGCTTAACGGCGGCAAAGACAGTTTCGAGCGCGCTTAGAATTCGCGATGTGGATTGAAAAAGAGTCTGCCCCGGAAGCATCAAGTCCAGATCGATATCGGGAGTGAGGCCGAAGCCCTTGAGCGCCTGATGGACGATCTCGCGATGTTGCCCCGTGAGACAAACCTTCACATCGAAATCGGAAGGGAACTTGCGAAAGTGCAGGGCGAGAGGGCTTAGTTTGATTGCCTCCGGGCGAGTGCCGAGTATGAAAAGAAGCGTGCGCACAAGCTTAGTGGCAGCCTAGGCAAGTGAAGCGCTTGCCGTGGCAGGATGCGCAGGTGGTCTTATCGAGGTTCAGCTTGCCGCCAGTATGACGATCGAGAAAATCGGGCGCGTGATTGGCAGGCTTGAGGTTCAGTGCAGGAGCGTGGCATTGCGGGCAACTAAACGGCGCATCGATCTTGGTGTGGCAAACGAGGCAGTCTTCCATGTGCGGAAAATTGGCTTTCGT
>JBKJSR010000133.1:0-4860 GCA_046594355.1 Bryobacter sp. | reverse complement strand
CGTAGCGGCGCATTACATCGGTCACCCAATGGCCCGGCACATTGCGCCGAGGCTGACACGTGAGGAGTTTTTTGCCGCAGTCGGCCTCGACCCGGCGCGAAAGCTCGTTGCATTGCTGCCTGGAAGCAGGCGCGGTGAGATTAGGCGCCACTTGCCGGCAATCGTAGATGCGGTGGAGAGAATTGGACGCGAAGCGACAGTGCAGTTCGTACTAGGGACGCCTGCTTCTGTGGGGCGCGTATTTTTTGCTAACCATTCCCTGCCGGAAGCCATCCATGTGATTGAAGGTCAGACCTGGGAATTGCTGGCACACTGTGACGTGGCGCTGGCGGCTTCTGGCACCGTGACGATGGAGGCCGCCCTGCTGGGAGCACCCACCGTGAGCTTCTACCGGGTGACTGGTTTGAGTTGGCTGATCGGAAAGTTTCTGGTGAATGTACCGTTTTACACCATGGTGAACCTGGTGGCCGGCAGGCGGGTGATTCCGGAGTTGATGCAGGAAAATATGAGCGGCGAGAAGCTGGCCGCCGAAACCCTGCGTTTGCTTCAGAGTCCCCAGGAACGGGATGATATGAAGAGCGGCCTCGCGGAAGTGGCGCACGCGCTGCGCAGCGACCACGATCCGTTTGAAGTAGCCGCTCGTATTGTGGATGAGATTCTGGATGAAAAAAATGAAATACCTGTCAATACTGTTGCTTAGCGCGGCGCTGTTTGCGCAACAAGATCGCCGCACCCGCGTGGACGTGGAACACTACGATGTCGACGTGACCGTGATGCCGGCCACCCAGAGTATGACGGCAAAGGTCAAAATGCGGGTGATTCCGATCGACGACCGCATTTCCTCTATGCAGGTGGATTTCAACGATGCGCTTCACGTATCCAAGGTCACGGATGAAACGGGAGCCGCAGTCTCGTTTACAAAGACGGCCGAGTTCAGTTACCGTTTGCAGTTTGCGCAGCCTCTCGCTCAAGGCAAAGCGGCGACCTTGAATTTTGAATACGACGGGCGCTTCGATGGGCGCGAGGAGAGCCCGGTTTACGGTATACGCTTTGCGGCCATCGAGCAGACGGGTGCCACGTTTCTCTATCCGGCGCGCTGGTTCCCGGTGAATGAATACACGAGCGACCGCTACACGATGAATCTGAATGTGACGGTGCCGGCGGAGTTTCGGGTATTGAGTTCTGGTATCGATTTGAAGTCGGATGCCGCCGGTCAAAGTACCTATAGTTTCAAGACCACTCAGCCGGCGCTGTACGGCAGTTTTGCCATGGTGCGTGGTAACCCGGCGCGCGTGAGTGTGGAGGGTGTATCAACTTCGCTCTGGTTCACCAATACTGCGATCGCCAATGAGATGGGTGCGATGGTGGCGAAGGCGATGAATTTTCTGTCCGACTTGAACGGCAAGCCGCCGAGTGTGAACCTGACTTTGGTTGAGACCTTTAAAAGCTTTCCCAATGGTTATTCCGCACCGGGTATTTTGTTTCTCTCGCCGTCGGGAATTGGTACGGAAGTTAACCAGCGGCTGGTATTGAATCAGGTGGCGCGGCAGTGGTGGGGCGGTTTGTTGTCGCCCATTTCGCGCAACCACATCTGGATTGTGAATGGGCTGGCGCGCTACAGCGAGGCGCTTTATTTTGAATCGACAACCGGCCCCTCGGGGGTTGAGACCGAGATGCGCGACATCTATGTGGAAGCCTTGACGCAGCCGGATCCGCCGCTGATTCAGAGTGCGCGCTATGAGGACTATTCGCCGGAATTCTGGGCCGCTACGGCTGGCAAGGGTTCGGCGGTTTTGAACATGCTGCGCGGCGTTTTGGGTAAAGACAAGTTTGAGCAGGTCTTGAAGCGCTTTGCCAGGGAATACGCCTACAAACAGGTGTCGACGAACGACTTCCGCAAGGTCGTGGAGCAGGTACATGGGCAGGACCTGGGCTACTTCTTTATCCAGTGGATCGAATCTTCGGGCGCACCGGAATTCAAACTTGCCTACACCGTGTTTCGCACGGCAAAGGGCTTCCGCGTTTTGGGAAAAGTGTCGCAGGATCTGGATACTTTTCGCATGCCCGTAAAGCTCAAGATCGAGACCGAGGGCAACCCGGAAGAAAAGATCGTCGAAGTGGTTGGCACTTCGTCTGAATTCAGTGTGGAGACCTTCGGTAAGCCGATCCTGGTGAAGCTGGATCCGGACATGCAGGTGTTGCGTTACGACGATAAGGTGCGCGTCGCAGTAGCGATCCGCAAAGGCGAACAATTTGCCGAGGTGAGCGACTTTCAGGAAGCGCTGAAGGAATACCAGAAGGCGCTGGAAGTGAATCGCAACTCATCGCTCGGCCACTACCGTGTTGCCGAGATTTTCTTTTTGCAGAACAACTATCAGGCGGCAGCCAACGAGTTTCGCGAGGTCCTGAATGGCGACCTTGAGCCCAAGTGGACCGAGGTTTGGACACACATCAATTTGGGCAAGATCTTCGATGTCACGGGGCAGCGGGAGCGTGCGGTGAGTGAATACAATCAGGCGATTCGTACGAAGGATAATACGCAGGGAGCGATGGAAGAAGCAGCCAAGTATGTCAAGGAACCATACAAGCGGGCAGTCAGCGACCGCTAGTCGAGACGTTTGCGGAAGCGCAGGGCGCTGAGCGCCAGGATGCCGGTACCCAGGATGGCGAGCGCGAGAATTTGCGGCCAAAGGATCGAGATCCCGACACCTTTGAGAAAGATGCCGCGCACCACTTCCATGAAGTAGCGCATGGGGTTCAGATAGGTGACCCACTGCACAATTTCCGGCATGTTGCGGATGGGGAAGCTGAAGCCGCTCAACATGAACATCGGTTGAAACAGAAAGAGCGTTGTCATCATCGCCTGCTGTTGTGTGTTTGAGACCGTTGAGATGAAGAGGCCGAGGCCGAGCGTACACTCGATGAAGAAGAGGCTGGAGAAGACCAGCAGCGCTGGGCTGCCGTTAAGCGGGACGCGGAAGACGATCAGCGCCACCGTTGTGATGAAGAGCAGTTGAATCAGCCCGATGGCCGCGAAGGGGAGGGTCTTGCCTATGATCAACTCGATGGGGCGGATGGGGGTAACCATCAGTTGTTCCATGGTGCCGATTTCTTTTTCCCGAACGATTGCCATCGAAGTGAGCGTGAGAGTGACGAGCATAATGATGTTCACAAGGACTCCGGGCACGAAGTAATTGCGGCTGCGCAGTTCTGGATTGAACCAGACGCGGGGTTCGGCCACAAGGTTGGGGATGGGTGCGTAGAGTGGGCGGTCGACGGCACGGCCAACCAGTTTTTGCCGCTGAAGCGTAACGAGTTTTTCAGCCGCGAATTGACGGATGACTTGCGTACATTGAGTTGAGATGATGCTGGCGGTGTTGGAGTTGGTTCCATCGACGAGTACCTGTACGGCAGCCTCGCGACCACGAGCGAGATCGGCGGCAAAGCCGGGCAGGATGCGCACGACCGCATCGGATTCGCTTGCATCGAGCGAGTGTTGCGTTTCGGCCTCGGACTCGAGATAGCGCACGATCGTGAAGCGCCCGGAACCGGTGAAGGCTTCGAGCAGCGCCCGCGATTCCACGCTGCGGTCCTGATCCATCCAGGCGATTTTGGCGTGTTCGACATCGAGGTTGACGGCGTATCCGAAGACCAGCAACTGAATGAGCGGCGGCAGGAACAAGGTAGCGCGCATGCGCGGCTCGCGAAGGGTTTGTTTGAGTTCCTTGATGATGATTTCGCGGATGCGTTCCCACATATCGATCAAGCCACCTTGGCCCGCATTTTGCGGACGGCAAATAGGAAGACGAGTAAGCCATAGAGAATGAGCGCGAGGATTTCGGCCCAGAGGATTTGCACGCCTACGCCTTTGAGGAAGATCCCTTTGAGGATGGTGACGAAGTAGCGTGCGGGTATGATGCGGGAGACAAACTGGATCACCGTTGGCATGTTGTCGATGGAATAGATGAAACCGCTGAGGAGGAACGCCGGGAGAAAACTGGAGATCATGCTGAGCTGATAGGCGACCACCTGGTTGCGGGTGATGGTGGAGAGCATGATGCCCCAGCAGAGTGCGCCGAAGCAGAACAGGGCGGAGGTGGCGATCAATAAAACCGGGCTGCCGCGCAGCGGCACACCGAAGAGGTAGACGCCGGTAAGGATGCAGATGATCATATCGACCATGCCGATGGCGAAGTAAGCGGCGAGTTTGCCGAGCAGAAATTCCACCGGCCGCAGTGGCGTCGAGAGGAGTTGCTCCATGCTGCCGTTCTCCCATTCGCGGGCGACGCAGAGGCTGGTGAGAACGGAGGCGATGATCATCAGGATCACGGCGATCAGGCCGGGGACAATGTAGTTGCGGCTCTTGAGGTCGCTGTTAAAGACGACCCGGACGCGGGCGTCGATCGAATTGGCTTTGGGTGCTCCGAGACGCTCGCGGGCTTGCGTGCGAAGCTCCATGGAGTGCAGGATGACCAGACTTTGGGCATAGCCGAGCGCAATGCCGGCTGTGTTCGAATCGCTGCCGTCGAGGATCAGTTGCACCTTTGCTTCGCGGCCCGCTTTGAGCTCCGCTCCAAAGCCGGGCTGAATCATGACGCCGACAATCGCCTTGCCCTGGTCGATTGCCTGGTTCAGTTCGGCGGGTGAAGTTACGGAAGCGGCAATGTTGAAATAGCGGCTACCGCGGAAGCGTTCGATCAGCTCGCGGCTCTCCGGGCTGCGGTCGAGATCGTAGACGGCGGCGGGCACCTGATCTACATCAAGGCTAAGCGCGTAGCCGAAAAGGAGCAGCAGGAGCAGAGGTATCGCGAGAGCCATGTAGAGGCTGAGCGGATCGCGGAAGATGTGCAGGAATTCTTT
>JBKJSR010000696.1:0-4700 GCA_046594355.1 Bryobacter sp. | reverse complement strand
ATCCCAACTTCGCCGAAGGTGGCCCCACCGATGCGATGCTAAACCCAAACGGACCAGGCGTCCCAGTCGTTGAAGGTCTCAAATCGCTCTCAGCCGAGGTCAACTTCGGAATTCAGGTTTAAGCGGCGATCGTACCGAAGAGATCTACTTGCAGCGGTCGATCCGGCCGCACCGCGATCAACTCTTGCGGAAACCGCTTGACCAGCTCACGCGGAGCACGGACATCTTCTAGCCCCAGCAGTTGTTGCATCTGGAAAGCATTGACGAGACTTCTGGCACCAGAATCGTTGGAGAGTACGACAAAAGTGCGTTTCGCATAACGGCTCACCTTGCGAACCCGGTGGGTCCATTCGGTAAGTTCGTCCATCGTGTACTGATAAGACCCGGTCTGCGCACGCCCGCAAAGGCGGACATACGCAACCGGACTCGTCAGAAAGGCTGTCGGAGGCATTGCCCGCGAATGATGCGGCTGATCCAGATTGCAGAAACCAACGTGATAATCGATCAGCATCGCCAGCGCGTCTTCTTCCATCCAGCTTGCATGGCGGAACTCAGCGACGAGGGGGAGGTGTCTGAGCTCTCGCCGCAAGGCGATGAATCGGACGCGGTTCTCTGGCGTGAAGCGAAATCCACTTGGAAACTGCATCAGCACTGCACCAAGCTTCTGCGCCTCCTCGATCGGGCGAATCCCCTCACGGAAAGCGGCAATGTCCTTGGCCTCAAACTGAACATCGTGAGTCAACTTCTTCCACAGGCGGACGCTGAACTGAAAGTCTTTGTTCGCACGCACTTGCCGGCACCACAATTGGCTCAATTCCGGACGTAGAGGGCCAAAAAAGCTGGATATGAGCTCGACACTGTTGAAGAAGCGCGAAGTGTATTCGAGTTGATGAAAGTCCTTCGACTTTGTGTTCGGGTAGAACACTCCTTCCCACTGGGCGTGTGCCCAGCCAGAAGGTCCACAATGTAACGGTCCTGTAGGAGGAAGATTCATGTTCGTCACCTCTTCGCATCTTCAGAATAAGGCGAAGACATGGCGAAGTCAATGGTTATTTTTGCCTCTTCTTCGCCTTTTTGTTCTTTGCAGAAACTAGCTGATAGCTGCCCCGGATCAACTCTTCTATTTCTTCCTGATTGACGTCAGCGTCGAGGGTAAGCGTGATCCAGCCGTGCTTACCAACATAGGGTGTTTTCTCGAAGCGGGAATCTTTGAGAAAAAGGGGCTGAACCTGTTTTTCGAGCTTGATGCTCAGCTTTTCACCCGCCTCATCGCTATAGATAGCGAACGGCTTATCCTTCCATTTGAAGAAGGGATGGCCAAACTGAAGCACCACGATTGTGCCGGGCAATGACAAACAAAAGTCGTGAATTCGACGCTGGAAATTGGCTGGCTTGGACATAGTCCTTGTATTTGCTAGAATCAGAATAGTTTATTCCTTAGAGGAGCTCCTTGAAATGGCTGCAAAACCCGCTTTCGCCACCAGTGCCCAGGTGGAGCACCCCAAGTTTGGACTTGGGTCGGTGCTGGAATGTACCGAAGATTCTGTCCGCATCAAGTTCGACGAACACGGTGAAAAGAAGTTTGTTCTTTCCATCGTTCAGCCAAACCTGAAAAAGTCCGACCGTCAACCACCCGCCGAGAAAAAACGCGCCGCCCGCAAGAAGGTTGCCGCCGCGTAGAGTACATCTCTCCAATCCAAAGTTTGAATCCGTCAGGGCCGCTCAAAAAGCGGCTCTTTCTGTTACACTCAAGGCTCCCCAATGAAGTTCGGAGTCGTAGTGTTTCCAGGCTCGAATTGCGATCACGACGCGTATTATGCCGTCACTCGCAATCTCGGGCAGCAGGCAGATTTTATATGGCATGACAGCGAGAACCTGAACGGTTTCGACGCTGTCATTCTCCCTGGTGGCTTCTCCTATGGAGACCACTTGCGGTGTGGTGCCATCGCGAGATTTTCGCCGGTCATGCGGGCGGTGAAAAAGTTCGCCGACGCGGGCGGATTGGTAGCCGGTTTTTGCAACGGCTTTCAGATCCTTACCGAGGCGCACATTCTTCCCGGCGCTCTCATCCGCAACCAGGGCCTGCGCTATATCTGCAAGACGATCCCGCTGGTAACATCGACCACTAATTCTCCCTTTACCAACGCCCTGAGCAAGGACCAAGTGTTGCGAGTGCCGATCGCGCACGGCGAAGGCTGCTACACCGCCGATCAGGCAACACTCGATCAGCTTGAGGCCGAAGACCGGATTGTCTTCCGCTATCAGGACAACCCGAATGGATCGATGCGCGACATTGCAGGCATTCTGAGCGCAGGCCGCAACGTGATGGGAATGATGCCACATCCCGAGCGCGTTTCCGACCCATTGATGCCGGGCACGGATGGCCTTGGCGTATTCGAATCCATGTTGACTGCAATGGCGCAAAACTCCCGATGAGCGATAACAAAACGAACCCACTCGATGCACTGCTGAAGCAACACAAATTGACGAAGGGTGAATACGAAAAGATCATCCAGTTGCTGGGCCGCGAGCCGAACCTGACCGAACTTGGCATCTTCTCGGTGATGTGGAGCGAGCACTGCTCCTACAAGAGTTCGAAGGTTCATCTGAAGAAGTTGCCGACCGAGAGCCCGCTGGTGCTGCAAGGGCCCGGCGAGAATGCGGGCATCATCGACATTGGCGACGGTTATGCGATCGCCTTCAAGATTGAATCGCACAATCACCCCAGTTTCATTGAGCCCTTTCAAGGGGCGGCAACCGGTGTCGGCGGAATTCTTCGCGACATCTTTACGATGGGTGCCAGACCCATTGCCGTGATGGATGCGATTCGATTTGGTCCGCTCGACAGTGCGACGAACGGAGCGCGCAACCGGAGAATTCTCGACGGAGTCGTTCAGGGGATTTCGCACTACGGCAACTGCTTCGGCGTACCTACTGTCGGCGGCGAGACGGTGTTTGAAAACTGCTACGACGGCAACCCGCTCGTGAACGTGTTTGCGCTGGGCATCTTCCGGCATGACGAGATTTTCTACGGACGCGCAACAGGCGTAGGCAACCCGGTAATTTATGTGGGTGCCAGAACGGGCCGCGACGGAATTCATGGCGCTTCGATGGCGTCGGACGTATTTACCGAAGAATCGAAGCAACAGCGCCCGACGGTGCAGGTGGGCGATCCTTTCATGGAGAAGCTGCTGCTCGAAGCCTGCATCGAGGCAATGAAAACGGGGGCGGTTGTCGGCATTCAGGATATGGGTGCCGCCGGCCTGACTTGTTCGACGAGCGAAATGGGCTCGCGTGCAGGCACTGGGATCGACTTCGACTTGAAGCATGTTCCACAACGCGAAACCGGAATGACCCCCTACGAAATCATGCTCTCGGAATCGCAGGAGCGCATGCTGCTGGTGGCCGAAAAGGGCAGGGAGCAGGAGATCTTCGATGTCTTCAACAAGTGGGGCCTGGAGAGCGCTGTCATTGGAACCGTGACCGATGACGGAATGCTCCGCGTCCGGAATTATGGTGAAGTGGTAGCGGAGATCAAGAATCGCGACCTTGCCGACGAAGCGCCGCTCTACAACCGCCCCTACACAAAGCCTTATCGCAATGTTCCGCTCGAAGGGCCGCAATTTGCAAGCGTAAGTGCGGAAGCCGACTTGCTGAAGATGCTCGCAAGCAGCGACCTCTGCTCGAAGAAATGGATCTGGGAACAGTACGATTACATGGTGCGCACGAACACGCTGGCGGGCCCTGGCGGTGATGCGGCGATTATTCGCATCAAGGAGACGGGCACTTCGATTGCGATGTCGCTGGACGGTAACGGCCGCTATTGCTTCCTCGATCCGCGTGAAGGGGCCAAACTGATCGTGGCCGAGTGCTGCCGCAATCTTTCGACGGTTGGCGCAATGCCGGTTTCGGCAACCAATAACCTCAATTTTGGCAATCCCGAGCGTCCGGAGATTATGGCGCAATTGGTTGAAGCAATCGAAGGGCTGGCCGAGGCCTGCGCCTTCTTTGAAACACCGATCACGGGCGGCAATGTCAGCCTCTACAACGAGACGCTAGGCGAATCGATTTTCCCGACCCCCGTCGTAGGCATCGTGGGGTTGTTGCCGACCGTTGCACCGATCCCATCCGCTTTCCCGCAGGCGGGTCTCGATCTGGTTCTGCTCGGCGGCTTGGGAGAGACCGATCTCACACACTTCGGTGGCACTCAATACGCCAAGCAAGTGTTAAATTCCCTTTGGGGTTTGCCGCCGAAACTCGACATGGAATTTGAGAAGCGCGTACACAGCGCGACTCGCGAAATTGTGCGGTCCAATCTGGCCGAAGCGGCTCACGATCTGGGCGACGGCGGACTTGCAGTTGCACTTGCCGAAGGCAGCTTTGCCGGTGTCGGCGCCGAAGTGGAATTGAGTTCCGAACTGCGCCCGGAATTTGTCCTCTTTCATGAAGGTGCATCGCGAGTCATGATTGCAACATCCAACGTGGCAGAGGTATTCGCGGTCGCAGGGCGGCATAAAATCCCCGCGCTGCTTCTCGGCAAGACTGCATCTGGCAATCTGAAGATCACGATCAACGATGTTCAAGTCATTGACGTCGCGGTCGATAAGCTGTACGACACGTGGGATCGGGCGCTGGAGGAATCATTGCATGTTTGACAAGTTCCATGACGAGTGCGGAGTGTTCGCAATTTACGGACACCC
>JBKJSR010000663.1:0-5461 GCA_046594355.1 Bryobacter sp. | reverse complement strand
CTTCCTCGGCGCAGTCCATGCCCTGGATTTTCAAAACGATGTTCTTTGGATCACTAGCCATGCAAATCCTCCTTTTCCCGTACTATGGTTCCGGTTTTGAACAACAATGCTAGATCGGCCATGTTTCGGGGAAACGATCTTTCTCTTCCAACTGCAAGGTAGCGTGTTCCATCTGAAAATCGCCCTTCAGCAGAGCCTGTAGCCCGGTCAAGCTTCGTGGCTGCCGAGCGACGTCTTCCATCGTGACATGAGCACTCAAGCAGTCCTTTCTCCAGTTCGAACACGGATCACTTCATCGATCGTAGAAATGAAGAGCAGCCCATCGCCCGCATGACCAGTTCGCGCATGCGTGACAATGGCCCCGACTACCAACTCAAACATCTCGTCCGGCACGACTATTTCGAGCTTCACCTTTTTGGCGTATCCACATAGTTCTGATCCTCCTTGTCCTTTGCGTCTTTGGCCCGGTTGAGGCCGAAGCCTTTCACTTCCGGGACGGTGACGCCCGGCAAACCGGCAATAGCCTGAAGCGCGTCGATGACCAGCGTAAGCCGGTGCGGCTGTATGATCGCCTTGATCTCTTTCATTCGGAATTCCTTTCTATAACCCGATTTCCGGCTGCTTTTTGGCGAACCAGGGATAGATGGCAGGGAGCACCAACAACGTCAAGAGAGTGGATGTCACCAGCCCGCCGATTACTACCGTCGCCAGGGGGCGTTGCACCTCAGCCCCCGCTCCGTGCCCCAGCGCCATGGGAATAAAGCCGAGACTGGCGACCAGAGCTGTCATCAGAACCGGACGCAAGCGAATCTCCGCTCCGTGCAGGGCGGCATCGTGGGCACTCATTCCACTGGCGCGCATATCGTTGATATAGCTAACCAAGACGACACCGTTCAGCACAGCGACCCCAAACAGGGCAATGAACCCAATCGCGGCGGAAATGCTAAAGGGCAGGTCGCGCAGTGCGAGCGCGAGAATTCCGCCCGTTGCGGCCATAGGCACGTTGATAAAGATGAGTGCCGCAAGCCGGGCCGAATTGAACATCGTGTAGAGCACCACGAAGATGAGAAACATGGCCAAGGGTACGACGATGATCAGCCGTTGTGTGGCTTCCTGGAGGTTTTGGAACTGCCCACCCCACTCCAGGGTATAGCCCGGCGGCAACTTTACCCTTTCGTTGACGGCCTTCTGCGCATCGGCAACGAACGAAGCGATATCCCGTCCACGAACATTCGTTTCTACCGAGATGCGCCTTTGAATCTTCTCCCTGCTGATTTGCGCCGGGCCCTGCTCGACGAACACGGACGCCAGTTGGCTGAGAGGGATGAGCCGGCCTTGGGCGTCGGCTACTTTGATGTTCTGGATGCGCTCGATATCGTCACGATCCTGCTTCCTGAACCTGACCTGGATGTCAAATCGCCTTTGGCCTTCCAAAACCTGTCCTACCGTTTTGCCGCCGATGGCCTCCACGAGATCCAACACTTGGGAGGCGTTGACGCCGTATCGGGCCATCGCCGCACGATCTACACGAATCCGCAGGTAAGGTAATCCGGCAATCTGCTCCGCCTTAGCGTCCGCGGCTCCGCGGACACCGGAGACAACCCGGACGATATCGTCGGCCTTCTCTTTGAGAATCGTCAGATCCTCCCCGTAGAGCGAGATCGCAATATCTGAACGGACACCCGCAATCAACTCTTGCATACGTAATTCAATGGGCTGCGAGTAGCTGAAGACGGTACCAGGAACGTTCTTGTCCAGTTCCTTATCCATCGCCGCGATCATGTCCTCGCGGTTCTGAGCTGTAGTCCATTCCTCCTGAGGTTTTAGGATGACGTAAATGTCGCTGACTTCGACACCCATCGGATCGGTGGGTATTTCGGCTTGGCCAGTGCGCGAAACTACCGTTATAACTTCGGGAAACTTCTTCAAGGTTTTCTCGATGAGAGTTGTGTTTCGCACGGATTGCGACAAGGCTACGCTCGGTAGACGCCAAGCCTGAATCGCAAAGGCCCCTTCGCTAAGTCTGGGAATGAACTCCGCCCCCATCCGGCTAGCGACGAGGACGCTCACCGCGAAAATGACAGCCGATATGGACACCACCAACCAGCGGCGTCCCATCGCCCGCGTAACGACTGGAATATACAACTGGTGAGCCTTGCGAATCAGCCAGGTCTCTTTCTCCTTTAGACCGCGCCGGAAAGAGAAGGAGGCTAAAACAGGCATCAATGTAAGTGAGAGTATCAGCGCCGCCGCGAGCGCGAAAATCACGGTTAGCGCCATGGGGCGGAACATTTTCCCCTCGACGCCCTGAAGAGTGAGTATCGGGAGATAGACGATCATGATGATGAGCACGGCGAAGAAAACGGGTTTTGCAACTTCCCGGGCAGCCTCCAGAATCGTGTGGCTCGCGCCGGACGCATCACCCTCTTTCCTTTCCGATAAGCGCCGGACGATATTCTCGATCATGACTACCGAGCCATCGACAATTAAACCGAAGTCAATCGCGCCGAGGCTCATCAGATTGCCGGACAATCCGGCGTAGAGCATTCCCGTAAATGCGGCGAGCATCGAAAGCGGAATCGCCGCTGCAACGATCAATCCGCCGCGTAAGTTACCCAATAACAGAAGCAGTACGGCCACCACCAGAACTCCCCCTTCCAGCAAGTTCTTGGTAACGGTTCCGATGGTCTTTTGCACCAGATCCGTCCGGTTGTAGTAAGTATCCACCGTCACCCCTTCCGGAAGCGTTTTCGTGATCCTCTTAATTTCATCGTCGATCCTCTGCGATACCGCCCGCGAGTTCTCTCCAATGAGCATCAGAACCACACCGGTGACGACTTCGCCGCGCCCATCGCGCGTCACGGCACCCTGACGGACTTTGGGCGCAAACTGGACGTCACCCAGATTCTTTACATAGATGGGTACGCCTTGTGGAGTCGCGGATACGACAATGTTGCCGATATCCGAGAGGGTCTCGACCAGACCTTCTCCACGGATGACTTGCTGCTCGCCATTCTTCTCGATGTAAGCGCCTCCACGCGCGGAGTTATTGGCTTCGATCGCCTGCACCACCTGTTGTAAGGACAAATCGAAGCTGACAAGTTTGCTCGGTTCGAGTTGAACTTCATAAGTCTTCAGTTCACCGCCATAACTGTTCACCTCGACGACACCTGGAACCGACCTCAGCTTGAAGCCAATGTCCCAATCGAGAATGGAGCGCAACTCCATCGGCGATCGATTGCCTTTTACCTCAAACTGATAGATTTCACCAAGGCCAGTTGAGATTGGGCCCATTTCGGGAGAGCCAAAACCGGCGGGGATCATTTCACGAGCTTGAGGGAGGCGCTCGAGGACCAGACGCCGGGCAAAATAGATATCCATGGATTCGTCAAAGAAAACATAGACAACCGACAGACCGAAGCGGGAGGTCGAGCGAATGCTTGTTATGCCTGGCAAGCCGCTCATTGACGTCTCGACCGAAAATGTAATGAACCGTTCTACTTCGACTGGTCCAAGTCCCGGCGCGCGCGTAATAATCAGAACCTGATTCGGTGTAACGTCGGGAACCGCATCAATCGGCAACTTTTGCATGCTGTAGATGCCAACGCCGATTAACAACGCGGTCAGCACGATAACGAGGAAACGATACTTTAGCGAGAATTCAACAATTCGATGCACGCGCTACTCCTTCTCGCCAATCTGCTCACGCAGGAGTGTGGATTTCACGTCGAAACTGCCTTTGGTGACCACACGGTCTCCCGCCTTGACGCCGCTTACGATTTCAACGAAATCGCCTTCGCGCGATCCCAGCTTCACATCGCGGCGTTCAAACTCCGTTTCGCCAATGCGAACAAAGACAAGTTGCCGGTCTTCGATCTGTTGGATCGCAGCGGAGGGCACCATCACCGCGCTTCGTCCTTTTGGAGTCGGGATCTCGATTGAGGCGAACATGTCGAGCTTGAGCCTTCCAGCCGGATTCAGCTCTTCGCAGCGTACCTTCGCTGTACGTGTCTTTGGGTCGAGGGCGTCGCTGACATAGGTAATTCGCCCCTGGAAGTACTCGCCAGGATAGGAGTCCACACTTACCTTGACGGACAAACCCTTTTGAACCGCCGCGATGTCCTTCTCATAAACATCGGCTTGGACCCAGACCGTCGACAAATCTGCGATCGTGAACAACTCACGATCCGATCCGACCACCTCGCCCTCGGCGACGTCGTACTTAGTAACTACGCCGCTGAAAGGCGCGCGAAGCGTGGTGCGCGAAACCTCCCGATGCCCGTGGCCGCCAGAAGCGTCAACGGTGGCCTTGATCTCCTCGTCTGACAGTCCAAAGCGATGCATTTTCTCTTCGATTCTGGCTAGTTCGGCCCTTTGACTGTTGATCCCGGCCAGCGCAGTCGCGTGTTCCGCATTTCTTCGCTCTAGCTCGGCTTGAGCGACGGCTCCCATCGTGACGAGATTTCGAGCTCGATCCCGTGACTTCTCAGACGCCCCTGCGGCGGCCACTGCTTTCTGCATCTCGGCCATCGCGACTCCATACTGACCCAGCGTTTCGCCGAGTTCGATGTTGTCGTAGACTGCCAGCGTTTGGCCGACTCGAACCGCGTCGCCAAGGCGCACTGCAACAGAGAGAATTCGTCCTTGCGTAATGGGTCTAATATGGCCCACTCGAGTCTCATTCGCTCCTACGCTTCCCGTCACTTGAAGCGTCTCGACGACGCTCCGCATGGCGGCTTCTTCGTCTTTTAATCCGACGTTACGCTGCGCAAGCAAGTCCATCTTTATCCGGTTGCGATACTCCGGCTCGTCTGGTCTGTTGTTTGCATCTTTTCGATCTGAAGCAGTTGTGTCTGGATCCGCCGGTTTTGATCGAAATCTCAGCCAGATGTCGGCTCCAAGCAAAGCGGCGATAACGGCCAAGGCGACTCCCCAATAGAAGCCACGCTTCCCTTGTTTCTTTTCCTGATGATTCAGTTCCATGGTCTTTCGTTGCTCCTAAGGTAGTGGCGTGCCGATCGCGCGTTCGAGTTCAACTACGGAAAGAAAGTATTCACGCAGGATCTCCGTATAGGCCTTCTGTGTATCGATTAGGCGCCTTTGCTCATTGAGGACGTCGAAGAGCCTAAGTTCGCCTGCGGTATAGGCAGCACGAATGATGCCTACGTTCTGCTCGGCGCGGGCCAGTATCGACTGGTCGAAGATCGCCAGAGACCGGCCGGCGGCCTCAAATCTTCCAAAAGCCGAAGTGATTTCCTGCGCCACGACTCGTTCGAGGTATTGGCCACGGAGCCGGGCGGATTCCGTGCGGGCAGTGGCAGCTTGTATATTGCCTTGATTGCGGTTGCGAACCGGAAGCGTGATGGATACGCCCGCCGAGACCATCTGGTCGAGGTCGCGGATTGGAATGGGCGCTCCGGCCCGGTTCAAGCCGAGCTGATCGAGCGTGTCGTCCGATCGC